>CAZUUL010000162.1:1217-2632 GCA_964623155.1 uncultured Gammaproteobacteria bacterium | reverse complement strand
CCTTGTTCTGACAATCTAAAAATTGATTCACTTTCTTGGCGACTGGACATAAGAGGACCCATTTATACTTTAATCCTGAAGAAAATGCAAGTTAAGACAATCCCCGACTCCCGGAGTCGTGTTGCATTCCGACGATCTAAATGTTATGGTTATTTTATGCCTGTCCGATCTGTTCCGTTTTTATCAAACCAATATTATCACATCTTTTCCAGAGGAAATAACAAACAGACGATATTTTTTCAGGATCGTGATTATCATCGATTCCTTGATAAATTGATTCAGTATCGAAAAAAATATAAGATTTCTTTGCTTTGTTTTTCTCTCCTTCCCAATCACTTCCATTTACTAGTACACCAGGATTCCGACATACCACTTAGTGCGTTTGTGGGCACACTACTAAATAGCCATGCTCGCTATTGTTGTATAAAATACAATCTTGTGGGCCACCTTTTCCAAGGACGCTTTAAGGCCAAACTCATAGAAGAAGAATCATATTTGTTACAACTATCTCGCTACATCCACCTCAATAATATAAAATCAAAAATACTAGAGCATAGATTTATCAGGAAAGGAGACAGACGGCGGTTGGGAGCAGAGCTTCTATGGGAACTTCGGTCTTATCCGTGGTCAAGCTACCGATTGTTTTTTTATAATAATGTCAATGAATTAATTGACAAAACGTGGCTTAATGGAAGGTTTAAGTCAGAACAAGATTATCAAAAGTTTGTTGAGTCTTCGATAACCATGAATGATATACTGGGAATAGAGACTATAAATGGATTGTCCTGACAATCCCCGACTCCCGGAGTCGGAGAGTCCGGAGTCGGAGAGTCGGTTTGTCAAGGTTTAATAAACATCGGCCACTGACCTTGGAGGCATTTGCTAAAGCCCATTTTTTCAAAAAAACCGTCTTTGTCGGTGATTGATAGAACTTCATAAATGCCTGCCTTTTTTGCCTTTTTCAGGCATTCTGAAACCAAAGCCCTACCGATGCCTTGTCCCTGATAGTTTGGAAGGACTATTAGCGAGCGGATCTCCGCCATTTTTTTACTGTAAATATCCAGACTGACGCAGCCGACCAGCTTTCCCTCCTCTTCCCAAACATGGAAAAAGTTAATCACGCCCAGAATTTCCTTTTCCGGCCGCGGCAGGACTTTACCGTTTTTAGCTCCCCAGGCAATGAGTAAATAAATTGCTGACACGTCGGATTTTTTTGCTTTCCTTAGCATAGATTGAATCTTTTCAAGCCAGGCGCAAAAGTTTTTCCGCAAAGGTTACTACTACTGCCAAACTGATAATAGCCGCTGCGGCACGAAGAAAAAAACTACTCACTCCCCGACTGGTGTACTTGCCCATAATTTCTTTGTTTTCCGAAAATTTTATTAAAAAGAAAAAAATTATCGGCAGCATCGCGC
>CAZUUL010000162.1:0-1207 GCA_964623155.1 uncultured Gammaproteobacteria bacterium | reverse complement strand
ACTGAAACAGAGAAATGTTGGGAGCCAGCGTAATCAGCAGGCCTGCGATGATCTGGATAATGAATAGCCCGTAAAACAAACCGCCCCGTTTAAAACTGACATTTAAGCTACCTTCGTAGCCAAAGAATTCGGCAAATGCATAGGCTGTTGCCAAGGGTACAATGGTAAGACCCAGCATCGAAGCGGCAAAGAGTCCGACTGCAAACAGGGCAGAGGCAAAATTACCTGCAAAGGGAATGATCGCTTTCGCCGCTTCCTCGCCGCCGGTCACGGGTATGGCGTGGATAAAAAGCGTGTAGCTTACTGCCAAAGCCATCATCCAAGAAAAAAAATTGGTTATAATCGAACCCAGAACTATTTCAATTTTTTCATCCTGCATATTAGCGATAGTCAGACGTTTGTCGACAATATAACTATTGATAAAAAACTGGCCCCAGGCGGTGATGGTCGTACCCAAAACAGCAATGGCAGAGAAAAGGTATCCGAGATTAAAAATCGATACCTTGCGGGGAAAAATAAAACTTTCCTGAATCGCTTCTGGCCAATTCGGATGAGCCAAAACTGCAGAAACAACGTAAGAAAAGTAAAACAAGATCATAAACATGAATAATTTTTGTATACGTTTATAGTCGAATTTGATGACCACAAAAATCAGAAAAAAAGAGATCAGCACAAGAAGCAGTTGCCATGGTAGATGAAGAAGTTTCAGCGCCGATTTGAGCCCGCCCTCATTTTGCAGCACGACTCCTTGATTGGTAATGAAATAAAGAATGAACATAAAAAAAGAAATTTTTATGCCATAGCGCTCGCGGATAAGCCCGGCCAGACCCTTGTTGGTGGCAATTGCTATGCGGGCTCCCAGCCATTGGGTAAGGGCCAAAAGCAGGGTCGTCGGAATGATAAAATATTGCGACGCCATGCCGTAAAGCGATGCAGCTACGGTATAGGTTGCCACCCCTCCGGCGTCGTTGTCAGCAATTGCTACGATCAGCCCCGGGCCCATAACCGATAAAAAAATAAGCAGTCTGTGCCAGTGTTTGGAAAGAAAGCTTTTCATACCCGTTCCTGGGCAATTTTGCTGGTGCCGGGTTGTTTTTGCCCAAGGTACTTGGCGCTTTTTTTGCGGAAATAAGGCACTTCGGCAACGCTGGTCAACTGTTCAAATGACACCGAGCAAATGCGCATGTCTGGATAAAGTTTTACCGGA
>CAZUUL010000161.1:0-2636 GCA_964623155.1 uncultured Gammaproteobacteria bacterium | reverse complement strand
ACCGCCGAAGAACGGCTTCTGCGGGCAATTTTTGGAGAAAAGGCCCGGGAAGTTGGCGATACGTCACTGCGCATAAACCATGGTGAACGGGGCATTGTCATCGACGTTAAGACTTTTGACCGAGAAAAGGGCGACGAACTTGAACCAGGCGCCAACAAAAAAATTGTCGTTAAAGTTGCCCAGATTAGAAAAGTTGTCGTCGGTGACAAACTCGCCGGCCGGCATGGCAACAAGGGCGTTATTTCAAAAATCGTTCCTGAATCAGATATGCCATATACGGCCGATGGAATACCCGTTGATATTATTATCTCTCCCCTGTCAGTTTTAGCCCGTATGAACTTGGGCCAGCTGCTCGAAGCCCACTTGGGCTTGGGTGTGCAAAAACTCGGCTACACTGTTGCCATCCCCGTTTTTGAACACGTTTCAGAAGATAAAATGGTCCAGGAATTAAGCCGGGCGGGTTTTCCAGCCAGCAGTAAGATGACTCTTTTTGACGGCCGTACCGGCGATCCTTTTGACAGGACAATCGTGGTCGGCGTTGCCTACATCATGAAACTTATCCATATGGTTGAGGATAAGACCCACGCGCGCTCGACTGGCCCTTACTCTCTAGTGACCCAGCAGCCACTCGGGGGCAAAGCCCAGATGGGTGGCCAAAGACTCGGAGAAATGGAAGTCTGGGCCCTTGAAGCTCACCGGGCTGCCCATATATTGCAGGAAATGTTGACAATAAAAAGCGATGACGTTGTAGGCCGGGCCCGGGCTTTCGAAGCAATTGTTAAAGGTTCAGACATCCCCGCCTCTACGGTTCCCGAATCATTCAAAGTCCTGGTCAAGGAATTGCAAGCTCTTTGCATAGACGTTACTCCAACAGGTATTGTAACGACTCCGCCTCCGGCCAAAGTTTCCGACAATAGCAATAATGCCCTTCCTTCGGCAAACGTAGTAAATCCATTGCTATCGCCGACCAGTGTCAATACTGGGAATACAAACCAAGTAACAATATAATTATGGATAAACAAGGTAACGTTATCAATATAATTGATTTTAAAGGTTTAAAAGTCCTTCTTGCATCAGCGCAAGTTATTAGAGCTTGGTCGCGTGGTGAAGTCACCAAGCCGGAAACTATCAATTACCGGACTCTTCGTCCGGAAAAAGATGGCCTATTCGATGAACGGATTTTTGGGCCGACGCGGGACTGGGAGTGTTATTGCGGAAAGTATAAACGAATTCGTTACCGCGGCATTACCTGTGACAAGTCTGTAGCTGAAGTAACTCAGAGCAAGGTTCGGCGCTAACGCATGGGTCATATTACTCTTGCTGCCCCGGTAGCTCATGTCTGGTTTTTCAAAGGTTCGCCGAGTAAACTTTCTCTGCTTCTTGATATGACTCCGCGGGCGCTCGAATCGGTGATTTATTTTGCTTCTTATCTGGTAACAGCCGTGGATGAGGACAAGCGTAAAGTTGCCATATCACGGCTCGAAGCCGTTTTATCAGACAAGAAAAAAGACATCAAAGTTGCCCTGAAAAAACAGATAGACGTTATTTCTCAAAACTATCGCCAGGAAAAGAAAGACGTAGCCGGCAGGTTCAGCAATAAAGAAGCCCGCGACCTCGCCATATCAGAACTTGAACTCAAAAAGCGACAGCAAACAGCCCAAATTTCAGGAACCATTGAACCTGAGCAGGAGCGCGTGGAGCAACTTTTTAAAGCTCTAACCAATTTGCTGGTGACGCTTAAACCACTTTCCCTTTTATCTGAGGATGAATATCTAAAACTTAGAGACTATGACGTTGCTAACTTCTTCAGCGTAGGAATGGGTGCAGAGGCAATCGTCAAAGTAATTACGACTATTGACTTGGCCCATCTGGCCAGCCAGCTGCGGCAAGAGGCCCAGAAGACTTCAGGTCAAAGACGACTGAAAGCTACCAAACGACTGCGGGTAGTTGAGGCAATGAAGCAGGCGGGGATATCGCCTTCCTGGATGATTCTTAATTATCTACCTGTTCTCCCGCCCGACCTGCGGCCGATGGTACAGTTAACTGGCGGGCGGTTTGCAACAAGCGATCTTAACGATCTCTACCGCCGGGTCATCAATCGCAATAATCGTTTAAAACACCTAATTGATCTGGGCGCCCCAGAAATAATTCTGCGGAACGAAAAACGCATGTTACAGGAGGCGGTTGACAGTTTAATCGATGCCACTCAGCGGCCGTCCGGCCGGGTGGTTATTCAGCCTCTTCGCTCGCTTTCGGATATGCTGCGAGGAAAACAGGGCCGATTCAGACAAAATCTTCTGGGCAAACGCGTGGACTATTCTGGGCGCAGCGTCATTGTCGTTGGTCCCGAACTCAAACTTTCCGAGTGTGGTTTGCCGAAAGAAATGGCAATAGAGATGTTTAAACCCTTTGTTTTGCGCGAACTGATCGTGCGCGGTTTTTGTCCAAACGTCAAAAGCGCCAAAAACTTTTTGGAACGCCGCCCGCCCGAAGTATTTGATATTCTTGAGGAAATCACCCGCAATCATCCTGTTCTTTTAAACCGCGCTCCGACGCTTCATAAATTAGGAATTCAGGCGTTCTTCCCTATTCTTATTGAAGGGAATGCCATAAGAGTTCACCCTTGTGTCTGTGCA
>CAZUUL010000160.1:0-2662 GCA_964623155.1 uncultured Gammaproteobacteria bacterium | reverse complement strand
TCCATACTTCGAGACGACGCATTTTTTCCGTTCGTGCTGAGGAGCGCGTTTTTTGGTAAGCGTTCAGGTACCTTTCATGCAGCAACAGCTAAATTATTATTGTCTATAAGGGTGTGGCCTCTGATTGATGTGATAGAATATATGACATTTTTCACCTCTCCCCTTGTGGGAGAGGTCGACGCGCGCTTTTTGCGCGGCGGGTGAGGGGTGTTTATGAGGAAGAAAAATGTTAAACCATTTTAAGAAGCACTTACGAACATCACAAACTGACGCAGAGAACGTGCTTTGGTATCATTTTAGAAATCGACATTTCCAGGGTTTTAAGTTCAGACGACAACATATTTTGTGTGGATATATCGTTGATTTCGTGTGTCTAGAAAAAAGACTTATTATTGAATTAGACGGTGGTCAGCATATTGAACAAAAAGAACATGATGCAATAAGAACCAGGATACTTGAAGCTGATAGGTTTCGATTGCTTCGCTTTTGGAACCATGAAGTATTTAATAACATAAACGGTGTGATGGAAATGATTTATAATGCGCTGCAAGATTCAATCTATATGCATCAAACACCCCTCACCCGCCGCGCAAAAAGCGCGCGTCGACCTCTCCCACAAGGGGAGAGGTGAAAAATGTCATATATTCTATCACATCAATCAGAGGCCACACCCGTCTATAAGGCTTATTGCTTTTGAAACAGGGATTAAGGAGGGCGATTTTTTTCCATCAAGATGTGCTTGAATTGCATCACGCAGAAATCCATAAACAGATCGATCTTGTAATCGACAAGTTGCGACCACCGTCATGACCCGCTCAAGATAAAGTGTCCCATTAGCTGACCATGTTCCGAAACAAACTTTTCGCCAAATCACAATTTTTCGTAAAACTTGCTCTGCAATATATCCATATAATTTTTAAAAAAACTAAAAAAAAACTTGACATGATTTTCGTGTGATTTTTTTAAAATCCAGCACGCCGAAATAGACTTCTAGTGTAAGGTCTGCAACGTCGCTCCTAATGCGATGTATGGCCCACAATTTGATTGGGATACCTGATCACACCAAAAATTTTTAAATTCAATAGCGGCTCTCTATGGAAGAAAAAATTTGCTTTTAAAACACATGATAAACTATTTGCATGTATTAAATGGAATGGTTGATAAATCAGTGAAGAGCGAAGAAATACCAGCATTACTAGATAGCCTAAGGCCAGCAATTGAGGCTATTACTGATCCAAACGCTAAGACAATTATAAATACGTTAATTGCTATTATTAATTTTCAACGAAAAGAAATAGAAGAGCTGAAAGAAAAATTAAATGCCAATCCTGATAATTCATCTAAGCCACCTTCAACCAATCCTTTTAAATCTAACAAGAAGAAAAATAAAAAAGGCAAGCGTAACCGCGGTGGGCAACCAGGACATCCTGGCGTCACTCGAAATTTATTACCTGAAAATGAAGTTGATCATATTGAAAAACATAAGCCACCTGAGCAATGTGCATGCGGAGGAGAGGTCGAAATGACTTCTGAATATTCACGTCATCAGGTTCATGACATACCGCCGGTTAAACCAGTGGTAACAGAACACCAACTTTTTCATGGTTGTTGCAAAGAATGCGGAGAAAAATATCAAGCTGAACTTCCAAAACATGTACCGACAGGCATGTTGGGGCCGTGTCTTTTGGCGCTCATTGCAACACTAACGAGCGATTATAAGATGAGTAAACGTGATGTCACACGATTTTTAATGGATTTTTATAGTCTCTCTATTTGTATTGCAACCGTGAAACGCGCAGAAGAGACGGTGAGTGCAGCACTTGTAAGCTCGGTTGATGAAGCTAAGGAATATGTCAAGGCGCAGGAAATGGTTAATTGTGATGAAACCAGCCATGCGGAATGCGGAAAGAAAATGTGGACCTGGGTTGCCATTGCAAGTACTGTTGCTGTTTTTTTGATTACTGCAACACGTAGCACAAAAGCAGCGAAAGAATTATTAGGGGTGGCATTTAAAGGCATATTGGGATCTGATCGCTATTCAGCTTATTTATGGATCGCTGCGAATTTCAGGCAAATCTGTTGGGCTCATCTTAAACGTGATTTTAAAAAAATCTCTGAACGCACTGGAAAATCACAATGGATTGGTCTTCGTTTGCTTGTTTACACCAATCACATGTTTCACTATTGGCATCAAGTACGTAATGGAATAATAACGCGAGAACAATTTAAAAAATTGATGGAACCAATTCGAATTAAAGTAGAGTTACTTTTGATTGCTGGTACAAAGGTTGAGAATTTAAAAACTCAAGGAACTTGTTTTGAGATTTTGAAAATCAAAGCAGCGCTCTGGACTTTTATCGATAAAATTGACATTGAACCAACGAATAATATTGCAGAGCAAGTTTTACGAAAAATTGTGATTTGGCGAAAAGTTTGTTTCGGAACATGGTCAGCTAATGGGACACTTTATCTTGAGCGGGTCATGACGGTGGTCGCAACTTGTCGATTACAAGATCGATCTGTTTATGGATTTCTGCGTGATGCAATTCAAGCACATCTTGATGGAAAAAAATCGCCCTCCTTAATCCCTGTTTCAAAAGCAATAAGCCTTATAGACAATAATAATTTAGCTGTTGCTGCATGAAAGGTACCTGAACGCTTA
>CAZUUL010000159.1:0-2669 GCA_964623155.1 uncultured Gammaproteobacteria bacterium | reverse complement strand
ATGGAGAAACCGACCGGCTAGAGTAAAACTGGGGTATTGACATAAAGGGGTGCCAACTAATAATGCCATTGATTAACCCTTTTTCAATTAAGGAAATGAGAGAATTAAAAACTAGTCGTCCGGGAACTTTCGCAGTTTCCGCTTCCGTTAAAAACTCTGAAATTTCCAAATTTTCTCTTTGAGCGAACGCTTTTAATTCCTCTGTTTGTTGCTCAATGGACATTACTTGTTTGTCTTTCTCGTCTGTCGATTTTCGGCAGTAAGCTATGTATTTTGTCATGTTGTTTTTTGTTTTGTTTTTTTGTTTGTGTTCTAAACTTTCGCGCTTTTTCTCTTACTTCTTTTTCTTTCCGGCTCGAATTTTCCCTGTCCGAAGCCTCTGCGGCGCTGGCCGCGAGGGCGGGCGCGGCCAGCGCCTACCCTTCCGATCTCCTCTTGTGCTCTATTTACGAACAACTTCGAACTATTTTCAAAAGGTTAGGCTCACCCGCCTGACGGCGGGTTCGCCACGCTCCGGCGCGGCTGTCGCCGCGCCTCCGAAAAAGTCGGCTCGAAATTCCGCCGAAGGCGGAAAAGAAAAAGCGCGAAAATTTTTAAAGAACAAAATCAAAAATAATGGCCGCTCTGGTTGTGACCAAATCCGTTAGGACTTGACCAAAGCGGCCATTAAAAATCCTAACGGTTAACTGGTCACAATTAAAAAATAACAGAATTGGTAAATTTATACAAGATCTAGAAACTTGAACATAATAAGCTATTTTGGTAAAATTGATTTCATGAAACGACACGTTGAAGCAGAGGTACAACCCAATTCTGTGGAAATTTCATTTGGCACGCTCTTTACCGTACGATCTTTTGGTAAAGAGACAAAAAGAATTGATTGCATTACTGATATTGGTGAGGATAGCTATTTTTATGCCGGACAAGTGTTAAAATCCAAAAACAGTAGAAATAAAATTGTTCATACGGGTACGGGAGGTCCAGAAGTTTTCGGAAGAGTGGTTGGGCAAATGTCAGCAGAAGAAGTTATTGAGGCATTTAGGGAAGGGGCACGAGATGGGTGGGTATTTACTGATATAATGGAAGCCTCTGTTAGGGAATCTGCTCAGAAGGGATCAAGGACGCTATTACTTGATCGGTAATTAAGTGCTCGCGAAGCGAGCAAAAATCGCGCGCGCACCTATGCTGTTCAAGGATTCAAAGGCAAAAAATAGCGGAGGCGCGGCGTTAGCCGCGCCGGAGCGTGGCGAACCCGCCGTCAGGCGGGTGAGCCTAACCTTTTGAAAATAGTTCGAAGTTGTTCGTAAATAGAGCACAAAAGGAGACCGTCGGGGTAGGCGCTGGCTGTACAGTTATTTGTTGTATAATTGTGACATATGACGACAATTGAATACTGGATAACTAGTTCAAAAGATGATCTCGACACGGCAAAAAAGCTTTTTGAGGCTAAGAAATATCACCACTCACTCTTTTTTGTCCATCTTGCTTTAGAAAAGATTCTAAAAGCTACTCATGTATCTAAGCAGAAACAAGCCGCATTGCCAGTCCATGATTTAATTCGTCTTGCCGAAAAAGCATCGGTCGAAATTGATCGAGAAGTTACGCTCCAACTGGCAGAAATCTCAACATTTAATGTAGCTGCGCGCTACGATGATTATAAATTCAAGTTCTATAAGAAAGCCACCCATGAGTATGCTAAAAAATGGCTTGGTATCGGAAACAAACTTTATACTATGTTCTCACAACAAATATGAATGATGCTATAGTCAAAGCACAAAAATTTATTGATAGAGTCAGAGACTCTGGAGTGTTTGTTTCTAATGCTTCTGTTTTTGGCTCTTGGGCAAAGGGCACAGCTCACCCAGAAAGCGATATAGATGTTTGTATTGTGTCGCCAAATTTTGGAAAAGACTATATTGCCGAAATGGTACGTTTGAGAAAAATTTCTCTATCAATTGATTCAAGAATCGAATCCATTCCATTTACACCCGAAGACTTAGCTGATCCTTATAGCACACTTGCATTTCAAATACGCAAATACTCAATCCCATTAAAGTAAACCCCGTAACCACGGCCTTACGGCCGTGGCATTTTGTATATGCCCTTGGGGTTTAATCGGTCCATTCATCCACGGACTAACGTCCATGGCATTCTGGTTACGGGGTAAAACCATTCGCGCCTCCCAAAGAAGCTTGCCCTGTCAAATCGAATGGGTCGGCTCGAAATTCCGCCAAAGGCGGAACAAAGAAAAAGCGCGAAAATTTTTTAAAGAACAAAACCAAGCATTGCTCTATTTCTCTGCATTTTTCCTAACTTAGGTTGAGTATTGTCGACGCACTTTCTTACATCAAATCTTTTGCCAATTTGCCTTGGTATTTCTTCATCCATACATTAGATGTATTGCGTAATTATTTGTTAAGCAGTCATTCTGGCTTGTCCAGAATCGCTAAATTGAAATAATTTGATTCTGGATGCGCTAAAACTTCGTTTTAGCTTACCAGAATGACGTAAAATTACAGTTAGTTTTCTAATTACGCAACATGTCTATTATAATATGACTACATAAATGCTTGCGAAGCAAGCACAAAAGCCAGTCAGGCGGGTCAAGCCCGTCCTTAGAGCCTGTTTGAAAAGTCTCTTTTTACTGCAATTTCATCATTTTGGCTGCA
>CAZUUL010000158.1:0-2680 GCA_964623155.1 uncultured Gammaproteobacteria bacterium | reverse complement strand
AGCGGAAGCTGAGCGGCGCACAGAAGAGGAAGAAAGTAGAGAACGCCAAAGAGTAATAAACATGCTTATTGACCGCAATAAACGCAACGAAGAGTTTAATGATCTCTTTGCCGCAGTCGATGCAACGCCCCATGAATTTTTTGAGACAGTATTTAATCCTCTAACATACGGGGCAAGGTATGAAAGATTTATGGATTTAATCCGAATGGGCTCGATAGGAAGGTTTCCAGAGGGATTTGCCATCGGACGTGCACCTCAAGAACTAGATAAAATTAAACAGGATCTTACACAGGATTTTGCACGCTATCAGACAGAACGACGGGTAAGACAGACACTGCATAATGCTAATGCTGTCATTTACCTTCCCAGTGTTAAAGCCGAAGATCTATATAAATATCTCCAACAATTCAGTTCAGAGCTCGGCGATGCTGCCTATAAAATGCCAGGTGCAAGGGAAATGATGAATTTGTACGAAATGATGTTAAGACAGGACATGGTAAAAAACAATGGCTATCTCCGTCCAGAAGCCGTATTGGGTAAAGTTCAAACAGCCGCCACGCCTGATGGTAAAACCATTATCGCTGTTGATCGGGGAGAGGTTGAAATAGAAACCAAGAGTCAATTCAGAAGACTTCTTTCCCAAGGGAAAATTTTTATTAGAAAAAGCGACAGGAGCCCTATGGAATTGAATCCCAATGATGTGCCGTCATGGGAAGTAGATAGAATTTTCACCATTGCCAGGGGGATGATGATCGTCTCCCAACGCCTCCTCTCCTTAGCGGCAGAAAGTAAACTTCCCAAGGGAAAAGTCGCTCGCTTTACGAGCTTATTTTTACAGGATGCTTTGCAAAGCTATGCTCCCTACATCCACTTGCTATCCAAGTACGGTATCACTGAATCTGGCCTTGCTGCTTATCTTTATCAGGAAGATAGAAAAAAGGTTTTTGGAACTTTTACTAGACCATGGAGTATTAATGAATTAAAGAAAGTTTATGAAATATTTAAAGACGGTCCACTCTCTATACTCGATGGCGCGGTTTCTGAAACAATCCACATACGTAGGTTAAATCCAAACAGAGCAGGAGATATTTTCACCTGGTTATCATGGAGAGTAGATGAAGACCCAGAAGTAGTAAGCATGTCGCAGGAATTTATAAAAAAAGGACGGACAAGAATGGAAGCACGAGCAAGAGACCATGGTTATCTACCAGATGAGGATTATTTGAATGAGTATGCCAACTGGATAGGAACAGGTTTGAGGCTAGAGCGATTGCGAGGAAATCTTGCCAAGCTAAGGAAAGACGATAAGAGGCAAGAAAAGAAAATGGCAGCAGCAAAAGCAAAAGCTAAAAAAGAGAGAAACCCGGCTGAAGAAGATCTCGCAGATGTTTACGATGCCAAAGAAAAAGCGGAAAAAATTATCCAAAGAATGGTTGAGCTCCAGCCAGGCAGACTCTATTTCATTTCAGAAAAAATAAGAGGTAGGATTCAAGCTCTACTCGTAGATAATGCTCGCAACCCTTATTCACAAGAAGACATTGACCAGATACTTAGAGACCTTGCTTTGGTTGAAACAAATCTCTTTTCGCAAAGAGAGGCATTGCTTGATGAAGGTAGAACGTTTCATCAAAAAGAAATTAACGGAGTGGATCGGGCTATAACACTGGATTTCTCCGTAATTACAGATGCTGCTACTCGAGCGAGAGCAGAAAAATTTGCAGAAATTATTAAAAAAGACTTCAATAACGCGCAAACCAAGCAAGAGTATTGGGATGAGTTCATTTACCGTAGAGAGTATAATCACGGCTTTGTGTTGTGGAGCGGCGATGCTCCTGTTGATGAATTCGACGCAGCTGCACTAGGACCTACTGGCGCTTTTGTCAGGCGAGCGCGGGATAATCAGGCACAATCTGAAGCAGCGATTGAAGAAATAAAACTTCTTGCAAGCTTAAAAAAGGTCAAGAAGCCTGAAGAGGCGCTTGAACTGTTAACTCCTATTTATGACAAAATCGCTGCTTATGATCCTGGGAAAGCCAAACAGGCAATTTTTGAAAAAGCCCATGGAATTACGAAATTATATTTAGTAGATTTTATGGGAGAGGTTCCGCTTGTTGGTGGACTATTTAAGTTACTTGGTCGCGGATCATTTGCTCAAATTGTATATGGAAGAAGAGCTACAATTTGGCATTCAAATGACGCGCGCCACCTATTTAATCTTCTCAAGGAAAGAACGATGATAACCGAGGAACAATATAGAATTCTGGAAACAGAAACGCTCTCAAGAGGAAAAGATGTAGTCCTTGACGCAGCAGTAACAATGGCTCAACTTTTAGCTATAGCTTTTGTTATATATATGATCTCCCGCCTTTCGAAGGAAAAATAATAACATGTTAAGCCGGGCAAAACTACACTCCCCCCGCATGAGCACCTGAAGCTGTAGGTGGTGTGCGTTCTCGTATTCCAGGTAAATCACGTAGACCTGGAATATTTCTAAGTCCGGTTACACTAAGACCTATATGACCAGCTCTTTCAAAAATTGCTCCTGGAGCTCCTGTTCCCACCCCAACCGCCTGGCCAATTGCCGCACCATATTTTAGTTGTGGTGCTTTAAGTATTTCTTTTATCATGTTCACGACTTGCGGAGTCATAAGAATTATGCCTAAACCAATGAGTGCTGCTA
>CAZUUL010000157.1:0-2693 GCA_964623155.1 uncultured Gammaproteobacteria bacterium | reverse complement strand
GTGTTTGTGGTGGAGATAGGAGCATATAAAAAGGGAGAGATTAAGGCAGTGTCTGACATTGTTCATCCAGATATAGGAGTTATTACCGGAATCGATGAGCAGCACCTTGAATTATTCGGCAGCATAGAACAAACAATGAAAGCAAAGTATGAACTCATTGAGTCACTCCCGCCTGCCGGTTTAGCCGTATGTAACGCGGGTAACCAGTATGCTCTCGAGTTAGCAAGACGAACCAAAAAGAAAACCCTTCTCTACCAATTTACTGATGGCCAAAGAGAGCAGGGCGTCAGTGTCTGGGCCGAAAAAACAAAATTGAACAAAGACTCGATTGAATTTAGTCTGCATGTAGGAAATGAAGTTGTTGAATGCTCAAGCCCGCTTATTGGTAAACAACACATTGAAAATATTTTGGCTGCGGTTACAGTTGCAAACGAGTTGGGTTTGAGTGTCGGTGAAATAAAAAAAGCAATTTCTCTTTTAAAATCTCCGGCGATGACTATGAATCTTATAAAACACGCAAGCGGAGCATATCTGATTGACGATACTTTTAATACCAACCCCGCCGGCGTGTCTGCAGCTCTTGATTATTTAGAGGTAGTTAAAGGAAAAAAAATTCTAGTTCTTAATCCAATCATCGAGCTTGGGTCAAAATCCGAGCAAATTCACAAAACCCTGGGCCGCCGGGCAGCAACGATTTGCGATAAAATCATCTTAACTAACAAAAATTTTAATCAGGCTTTTTTAGCAGAAGTAAATGAATTTAATGGAGGAGAAAAAAAAGTTTTCAGCGCATCGGGAGTGGCGGCGGCTGAATTACTAAAGCCGGAACTTTTGCCCAGTTCAATCATGATATTTGAAGGAAAAGAAGCCGGGAAAATTCTTAATTCACTTTTATGATGCAAAGACCGATATCAGTTGGCTTTATTCCCACGATTGAACGGGATGACATCCTTGTCTCGCTAAAACTTTTGTTCCGGCCGTGGCAGTGGAAGAAGTATTCTGCTGTAAGAAAACTTGAAGATTTTTTCAAAAATTTTTTTTCGATATCTTACGCTTCTGCCTTTAACAGTGGAAGATCGGCCGAGCTGGCAATTCTGCGCGCTCTTGCAATCGGCAAGGGCGACCACGTTCTTATCCAGGGTTTTACTTGTGTTGCGGTACCAAACTCTATCCTGTGGGTAGGGGCTAAACCAATATATGTTGATACAAAAATAAACGCTCTGGGTATGGATGAGCGCGACCTTGAGAAGAAAATAACCTCCAAAGCTAAAGCTATTATTGTTCAGCATAC
Source organism: uncultured Gammaproteobacteria bacterium (assembly GCA_964623155.1). Lineage (GTDB taxonomy): Bacteria > Patescibacteriota > Microgenomatia > CAZUUL01 > CAZUUL01 > CAZUUL01. The sequence goes on along the minus strand of CAZUUL010000157.1, from coordinate 1,402 downwards.
ATTCGGCATTTCCGACGATATGAATAAAATTTTAGCGGTGGCGAAGCGTCACAAGCTTTTCCTGATAGAAGATTGTGCCCATGCTCTTGGAGGTAATTACGGCGGACGGAAGTTGGGGACGTGGGGTGACGCCGCTTTTTTTAGTTTCGGCAGAGATAAAGTGGTATCAAGCGTTTTTGGTGGTATGACCATTACCCAAAGTGAGGTCCTAGGCAAAAAAATTGCCGATTATCAACGTAACCTTGATTTTCCTTCATATATTTGGATAGCAAAACAGCTTATCTATCCGCTACTAATTTCCACTGCCTTGCCAATCTATGAATTTTTCTCTTTGGGAAAAGTAATCATTGAATTGGCAAAACGCACATTCATTCTTGTTCTGCCTGTCAGTGAAGAGGAAAAAAAAGCCGGCCAGCCAGCGGGTTATCCGCGACTCATGGCAGCAGCCCAGGCAGAAATAGCCCTTAACCAGCTAGCTAAACTCGGGCGTTTTACCGACAGGAGAAAACAAATCGCTAAAACATATCGCAAATACCTTCGAAATCTGCCACTCCAGCCGGTTATTTCTTTACAAAATGGTCTTATCCGCTACCCCGTGTTGCTTGCCGAAGCAAACAAATTTTTAGCCATAGCCCGGCGCCAGGGTATTATTTTGGGCCGGTGGTATGAACATTTGGTTGATCCCCAGGGAACCGATTTGTCAGCCGTAGGTTATAAATGGGGGGACTGTCCAAATGCAGAATCAATGGCAAAACGGATCGTAAATTTGCCCACGTCACCTGTCTTAAGCGATGCAGAAATTATGAAAGTGATCAAGTTAGTCAATCAATTTTATGATAACAATTAAAGAAATTAGCGATAAATCAGTCTGGGAAAGTTTTCTTGGAGGTCAGACCATTAGCCCGTTTTTTCAATCCTGGCCATGGGGTGAGGTGCAAAGCCGGGCGGGATTTCCAATTTTTCGACTGGGATTATATAAAGATGATGGCCTAGTTGGTATCGCACAAATAATTCACGTTCACGCAAAAAAAGGGAATTTTTATCATCTGCGCCACGGTCCGATACTAAAAGTATGGAATTGGCAATGGTTTGATGATTTGCTTGAATGTCTGAAAAACCGGGCAAAAACTGCCGGCGTAGATTTTATTCGCTTCTCACCCATTTTGCCTGACGATGAAAAAACACATCAAGCTTTTAATGTGCGCGGATTTCGCAACAGTCCTATCCACAATATGGATGGAGAATGCGCCTGGGTTCTTGACATAGCCGAAAAAACTGAAGATGAACTGCTTCTTGGAATGCGAAAAACGACGCGATATTTGATCCGAAAAGCCAACCGGATGGGAGTAAAAGTTGAAGCCCGGTCCGATATGGAGGCTTTCAATATCTTCATGGACCTTTA
>CAZUUL010000156.1:0-2702 GCA_964623155.1 uncultured Gammaproteobacteria bacterium | reverse complement strand
GCATTTATCGCCAGATAACTTATGAGTAAAACTTGGAGGATGAGGTAATGTTCTCGCATATTCCAGGTTATACTGATGAGTAAACCTGCAATGAAAAAACGCTTTTTTAGGAGAAAATAGATTGAAAGGAAGAGTGGTAATTGGCTTAGGTGTTCCGAGAGTAAAAGGAAGTGGCCTTCCTGTTGATAAGCGATGCTGTAGAAAAATGCAATAATGGCTGCGATCAGGGCTATTTTTTTATTGAAGGTTTCTTTAACAACAAGATAGATACTTCCAATTGTTAAAAGGTTCCAAGATAAGCCAAAGATTCTTAGGTTGGTGAGTCCATGTCCCAACAAGAGTTCTGATAATGAGAAAGGAATATAGAGTAGTGGTGGGCTGATACTATAGAGGTCGGAATAAAGCTGTTTTCCTTGGATTAATAACCAGCCTATGTATGCCCACAAACCTTCATCGACTGATAGAGGTACCTTGAGGATAAGGAATCGTAAATAGAATGTTTGCAGGATTACTATCAGCGCTAAAATTTTTAGACTATTTTTTTGGAGATTTTTTAAATCAATATTAGTCATGTTTATTTATCCAATTAGGGAGTAGTTTTGCAAAAAATATAATTGAAATTACGTTATAAAAAAGAATTGTTGTGAGGACATATCTAATAAAATCTCTCTGTAGAGGTAATCCAATTATTGATAAAAACCAATTAATTACATCGGGATAAAAATAAGAATAAAAAACATAACCAGAGGAGGAAGATTTTTTTCATGGGTTATGATTTGGGGGCAGTGTCATAGATAATGATTGAGTCGTTTTGGTAGATGATTGGAAAGTATGGGTAGGGGTTGTCTATCAGAAGGTTTTGCGATTTTCGAAGATATGCTTCTTCAAGGCCATAGTAAATATAGTCGATATGGTTGTCTTTTAAAAACTGGCGCTGATCTGTTTCGTTGTCATACAGATAAAATCTTTGGGCTATTTTTAGGGTTTTTTCGCTATTTGGGGTTTGCATAAAGTGGCCAAAAAAAACTTTGTTGTCACTAAAGGCCGGAATAACATTACCTAGTCGGTATAGACTGAGGATATTACTTTCTTTCGGGAGGGTATTAATAAATTTTAGTGCTTGCTCTTCAGAGCTTAGGAGATAGAAATAGTGATTCGTAGGTTTAACATCGAATGTCAGAAATTTAAATACGTGAAGCATGCTAACGGTTGATGCAATAACAAGAATGGTCAAGGCGAGTGAGCGATATCTTGGCGATGTGATGAGTTCTTTTATTGCAAAGTATCCAAAGAGTGAGCCTAGAGCATACATAGCTGGAATAAATTGACGACTATACGGCAGCGGGGTAAAAAGTAGTAGTAGCTGACTCATAAAACACAGTTTGATAAATCGCTCTGCCTCGGTTTTTGCCTCTCCAATCAAAAGCTTCCAGATGATGAAAGGGGTCCACAGACCAAATCCAAGGATGATAGAAAAAAGATTGGCTGATGTGAACGATTCACCCCAAACCCCTGCCAAGCCGGGATTTTTGATAAATGGTGTAAGCCCAATGGGGTAGTAAACTGCAAAGAGAATAATAAGGCCAAGTGGGTAAAGCAAGAGATTGGAGAACTTCTTTTTTTCTTTAATCGCCCAAACTAAGCCTATTATAACAAGCCAAAGTAGTTTGTAGGGATGGAAGACTCCGGCGCCAAAGCCTGCGAGAATTGCAATGATTAGTGTAAGTATTTTTTTCTTTTGGCTATAGAGATAAAAGAGCAGGATGCTAAGTAGTGACAGGCTAATGCTTAAAGCATCATGGCCGATAGTGAAGGGTTTGATAAAAGTAAAATCAGGGGTCACCATATCAGCAGATTTCATTTCTAGAAATGGAATCCAACCCAATCCTCCCCCGAAGATGATAGTTGTTGTCATAAGTAAACGATCTTTGGGAGGAATGAATGTTTTGGCTATAAAGAAGCAGAGCGTTGCTAATAGGGCGGTCGTAAGAATAGAGGCTAAATGAAAGAGCAGAAAGGGGTCAAGGTGTAGCAAGCGATTTATGAGGCCAAGGAAGGTGTAGTACTGAAAAACAAATACTGGTGTGTGAGGAATGGTCGTGTAGGTATTTTCGAGCATCAGGCTGCCGTGACGCTCGGCGTAGCGGATATAGGAAACGTAGGCGTTAATATCCCAAGCATCAAACCATGAGGCTTGTTTGCTAAACATGTATCCAGTGGGTGTGTGGTAGGCGTTATAAAGGGTGGGAAATTTAGCAAGCAAAATGGCTAGCAGACTTATGCAGATTACCAGAAGCAATTCATGCAATAGGATGTTTTTCTTCCTTAACACAGGTCTGCATTGTAAACAAAGCCACTATTTTCTGCAACACTAGACCAACTGGACTCTCTTTAGGCTAAAGAGAGTCCAGTTAAAGCATGTTTGATCACCTGTTTACTGCCAAATCTTGATGACAATGGAATTTAACTTGGTCATGACATTATGCATCAGCGTCACATCGCCGCCAATCGCTGTTCCATTACCAGTATTTTTACTGGCCGAGTTATTACCAGCATTGACAACCGTATTCGAAGTGTGGTTGACAGATCCTTCATTACTAACAGTCACTAATGTATTACTTGTTTCATTAATTGTCACATCAACCGTTCTCTAATCCCGCAACTTTTCTTGACTAGAATGTAAAAAAGAGGCATAGTATCAA
>CAZUUL010000155.1:0-2706 GCA_964623155.1 uncultured Gammaproteobacteria bacterium | reverse complement strand
GCAGGTTTCATCAAAAATACATAGGGAAAAAATACTATATAATCCTATAAGAAAATTAAAATATGATTATATAATCATTGATTGTCCTCCCAATTTAGGCGTTATTACAGTTAATGCAATTTATGCAGCGGATTTAATGTTAATTCCAGTTAGTTATGATAAAGGGGCTTTGGATGGTATGGCAGATTTAATAGGAACTATTAAAGAAGTCAAAGAATGTATAGATAACCCTTACCTTATTATTAGAAATTTATTTGATTCAAGAAACAAACAAACTAATGCCTATGTTGATAAAGAACTTAATGCGTTCAAGGAAAATCTTTTAATAACGAAGATACGTAAAACTGAATCCTTAAATCAATCACGAATAGCAGGAGAGCCAATTAGCATTTACGATAAACAATCAAATGGTGTAATAGATTATGAACAATTAACAGAGGAGTTAAATGCATGGCTAAACTTGAAGCAAAAGCAAAACCTAGTAAATTAAACAAACAAGATAAAAGCGAAAAAGATGAAAGAGTTACAAAGCAAATTTTAAGAGAGTATCCGAGAAGTTATAAACTAGACTCTGAGGTTATGAATATGCTCAAAAGCACTCTTGATAGAATTAATGCAGTCAGCCATAGAAAAGTAAGTGAAACAAGGTTAGTTAAGGCTTTATTCATTCTTTCAACCAAAATAGAAGATGAGAAAATCCTAAAAGCACTTAAGGAAGTGTGGTAAGCACACCAGACCTAATCAAAAGCCATGGATTGTTTTAGTTCAAAATAATACTAAAATTTTAGTATAAAATGTTGCTTAAATTATAGTGCTAATATATACTTCTTTTTAAGTTCTAATAGTTTGAACTTAATCGCAGCGTGCAGGTGTTCAAACCACCCACACGCCACTTGAACACAACCAAACTTCAAAGGAGTTCGGCCATGCCCCAGTTTAATAGTCTACCAGATTACTTGCCTTTCTTGAATCAACAAATAGATTTTCAGGAACTTTTATCTGAGTATCTTTTTCAAATTGATTCAATGTTCGAAGTAGCCCTAACGAGTAGCAGTTTCTTATATCAGAAAAAAACAACTATCCAATATTACTTCTCAACGATAAGTGATATAGTAATCGGAGTAAAAAATTTAAACGAGAACCAATTGAAAAATTTGAACCATTTAGCATCGTTAATGAAAAAAACTGATCCCCCTGCCGGCGGAGGAACAATACATTAATGGTTAAAAAAATGGCAACGGCGGGCTATCGATTTTTTAAAGGCGATACCCCAACGATGTTTTGTTTTTATCCTGGAGTAGTAAAAATGTCTCAACCAAAATCAGAGTTTGATACCCCTTGGAAAAAGATTTTAGACATATACTTTGAAGACTTTGTTGCTTATTGCTGGCCGGAGCGACACGCAGAAATTGATTGGCAAAAAGGCTACAAGACACTAGACAAGGAGCTTAGTAAAATCTCTAGAAATGCACCTGTCACTAACCGAGTTATTGATAAGCTTATAGAAGTTTGTCTTAAAAGTGGCGAACAAGCTTATATACTAATCCATTTAGAGGTGCAAGGTCAGTCTGATACAGACTTTGAGGAACGTATGTTTACATACCGATATAGGCTGAGGGATTTACATAAAAAACCTATTGCTAGTTTAGCGATACTGATTGATTCCGATCAAAAATGGAGGCCAGGTGTTTATAGGGAAGAACTATGGGGATCGTCTATGGAGATGCGATTTCCGATCATTAAACTGATTGACTACCAATCACGCATTAAAGAGTTAGAGGCTTCTACCAACCCATTTGCCTTAGTTATCCTAGCACAACTAGCAACCTTGGAGAAACAACCCCAAACGGCTAAACTGACCAGTAAGATTAACTTAATAAAGTGGTTATATACCCGCAATTGGAAACGAGAAGATATCATGACTCTGCTTACCTTTATGGATTGGGTATTCGCTTTACCTAAACAACTTGAGTTACAATGCAAAGAGGCTATAGCCATTTTAGAGGAGACACTACACGTGGATTACGTTACCAGCTTTGAACGCATGGGTATTGAAAAAGGTGTGCAACAGGGCATACAGCAAGGTATGCAACAGGGCGAGAGCACGATGTTATTATGCTTTTTAGAAGAGAAATTTAAACATATTCCTAGCGATTATCGTCAAAAAATTAACGAGGCAGATGCTGAGACTTTAGTAAAATGGGGTAAACGGGTTTTCAATAGCCAGTCTTTGGGTGAGATTTTTAAGGATTAACTACAAGATCCCGCGAACTGGGATAATGGAGAAACCAGTTATGTTAGAAACACCTTATCAAGACACCTTTACCTATAAAGGAATAGGAGATGTCGGCAGTGTTTACGGCCTGACAGTACTAACTGAAACTAGCGGTGACGTTATTGTTATCATAACAGAGCTAGAGGAGAATACTGGTATTTCGATTACGAGCTGTTATGAACGGATCGCAACACAGATTTATCATCAGCATCTTTCGGAGATTCCTATCAATAATATTATTTGGGTTGAACGGATTATCCATCAAAATAACGAACCCGAGAACAACGAAGCGTTTTTCCAAGTAGATCTGATTTGGAACGAGGAATCAAAATGTTATAACTCTCCGCAGTGGCAACCCTGCGATCAAAAAATCCTTAAAAATAAAAAAATGCTTCATTCAGAATGTGTTGACTGAAGATATAGTTTTTTAA
>CAZUUL010000154.1:0-2712 GCA_964623155.1 uncultured Gammaproteobacteria bacterium | reverse complement strand
GAACCGGTGTTGATCATACAAGCCAATTGGATCTTATGCCTGAAGATGAACGGGAAATTTGCCGCTGGGCAGCCGAGGTTCACGCATCTGATTTAGTTACCGTTACTCACTATCCGACAAAGAAACGGGCTTTTTATACCATGCCGGATGCCAAAGATCCTCAATACTCATTAAGCTATGACCTTTTGTTTCGCGGCGTAGAAATACTAAGCGGGAGTCAGCGGATTCACAATTATGACCAGCTGGTAAAAGTCATCAAGACCCGGGGAATGAATCCTGATAACTTTGCCATGTACCTGTCGGCTTTCAAATACGGGATGCCACCTGAAGGTGGATTTTCTTTTGGGCTTGAACGGTTTACGATGCAGATTCTGGAGCTTGAAAATATCCGCGAAGCTTCACTTTTTCCCCGCGATATGGAGAGGGTAGATACCCGTCTCTCAAAAAAATAATTTTTGAAATCAACCAATGAAGACAAAAAATCATATTATCACTACCTCACTTTTAGCTATTGCTAAATTTTATATAGCAACCTTTGCCTGTCTTTTGTCATTTAACGTCACTGCCTGGCAGAGAATCAGCGCCTTTGCCTTTATATTGGTTACTTTGTTTCTGCTGCCGAGTCAACACCGGCAAATTAAAATTCCCCCTAAGGTTGCCCAGGATCGCAAGATTCCCTTTCCGATTCCTTCCCCGGCCTTGTATCCGGTTAACAGAGGCGGATTGCCGCCGCCGGAACTTTCTGCAGAAGGAATAGATATAGTCGACGTAAGTTCTGCCGTACCCATCTACGAAAAAAATGCCCAACTGAGATTGCATCCGGCTTCAACTACAAAAATCATGACAGCCCTGGTTGTTCTTGATCACTTCCCGGTTACGAGTGTGGTTGAAGTCAATACGGTTATCAAAAGCGGGAAAACCATGGGTTTGATAAAAGGTGAACGTTTGACGGTTGAGTCGCTTCTCTATGGACTTGTGGTTGATTCTGCCAATGATGCGGCTTATACTCTGGCAGAACATTATCCCGGAGGAGTGGAGGCATTCGTCGAAGCCATGAATAAAAAGGCTCAAAGTCTTCATTTAGTCAATTCTCACTTTACTAACCCGATCGGTTTTGAAGAAGATAATCATTTTATGACCGCTTCTGATCTTGCGCGTTTAAGCCTGGTTGCCATACAAAATCCGCTTCTGGCAAAGATTGCTTCCACCCGGTCGATCACTGTTGCTGATGAAACATATTCTTACTTTCATGATCTGACAAACGTCAATCAACTTTTGGGAAAAATTCCCGGTGTTGCTGGTTTCAAAACCGGCTGGACTGAGAGTGCTGGCGAATGCTTGGTGACACTTTTTAATTCAAAAAAAGCCCGCTATATTATCGTGCTTCTTGGTTCCAATAAACGCTTCCCCGAAACCGAGAAACTTTTATCGTGGGTGGAACAAAATATAAGCTGGGAGCCGGTATCTAAAAATGTCAGTTTGCTCGAGGTAACACCCAGTCAGCAGTAATTGCCGGAACATAGCCGACAAAATTATCATCGCCCTCAAAAACAAAAACCGGTTGAAGATATTGCTGATAATCATTTGCGTCAAAATACGCCAGATAGACTTTACGAACAAAGATTTTTTTAGCTCCGCTTGATGCTGGTTGGGCAATGTAACCTTTGCCGGTTGTCAACTCTTCCCAGGCCTGGGCGCTGGTTTTAAGGGGATAAGTTGAATTAACCATTTCATCGCTAGGAAAATAAGCTACCCTGGCTTCAAGGATTTTTTTGGAAACGTCTTCGGATTTTCCGACTATTATATATGAAGGACTTGCGCTGTAAGTTGCTGTCACACGTGGCAAGTTGTTAATGTCTTTTAAAAAAAAATTGACCCGGGCTGCTATAGCCGTAGTTTCGTCGCGTGAAGGTATAAAATTTTCTCCCTCAAGGCTAAGCAGTTGGAGAGTTGTTTTTTCCTGGACGAAGTCAGGCAGAAGTTCGCCTATGCTGGAGAGAAAGTTTCTGGCGTCGGTCGTTGCTGTAGTTTCAAGTAAAGTACTGGAAGTTGTAGCAGCCGAATGATCGATGGCAAGGTCATAACGCAGATGGAAATTGGTAGTTGCGCTGTTAAAGAGAAGACTCCTGGCAGGATTTGTGCTGTCAGTGAAAAAAAATTCGCTTGGACTTTTTTGTTCGGGCGGGGCGGTGAATTTAAGTTGGGCGGCAAAAGCTTTTGCCCGGTCACTGGCTAAGAGACTGGGCAGTTTTTTGGGAATTAAAAATACTTCAAGTCGGTCAGGCGTTGCTGGCAATCCGACCTCCTTGGTTACCAGTTCAAAGGAAAGATCATAATTTTTGCCAGTCTCGGGAAGGCCGAACGGAGGGAGTTTGTCAAAACGGACGCTTGGCGGCGGCGGGGGCGGACGGTGAGCTTCACGATACTGCTCGATGGCAAAAAGAAGAATTCCCCGGCCGATTAAAACGACAAACAGCCCTATGGCCAGAATTACAATACCTTTTCTGGTGTAATAAGCCATTTCCGTGAGATTCATAATTTGAGTATAGAGTAGAAGAGTGTTAAAATTCAACCACTATGGTGCGCGTACGCATCGCCCCATCACCAACAGGCCAGGATTTGCACATTGGTAACGCATATATCGCACTACTTAACTATGTTTTTGCCAGAAAACAAAATGGCAAATTCATCGTCCGCATAGAAGATACCGAT
>CAZUUL010000153.1:0-2735 GCA_964623155.1 uncultured Gammaproteobacteria bacterium | reverse complement strand
AAATGAGCTTAAAGCCGACGTGAACGTAGTAAGCATAGAGTGTTTGTTGCATGATATTGGTAAAGTGATCACCGAGGAGGAGGGTACGCACGTGCAATTAGGAGTTGATCTCCTCCGGAAAAACGGCATGCCGCAAAAAGTCATCGACTGTGTAGCCCAACATCATGAAGACACGCCCTTTACTAGTGTTGAGGCTTTGATTGTCTATATTGCCGATGCCGTATCCGGGGGCCGTCCTGGAGCCCGCTATGAAGATTACGATGCTTACATTAAACGGCTGACCGAACTTGAAGACATTGCCCGCCAATACGAAGGAGTCAAAGAAGCGTTTGCTGTCCAGGCCGGCCGCGAAATCAGAGTAGTTGTTGATCCGGGAACGCTTGATGATGCAGCGTCAACTGTACTTGCGCAAAAAATAAAAGAAGAAGTTGAAGAAAAACTTACCTACCCCGGACAGATAAAAGTCAACGTCATCCGCGAACTTCGTGCTATTGAAATAGCCAAGTAGATCAATCTATTTTGAATATCCTTCAACAAACTACTTGACATTGCGCCCAAAATCCTCTATGTTGTCGGGTGTTGGGCTTTGATACGCTATTTTCTGCTGATTTTCATTTAAGAAGCACATATAAGAGGGAGGTGAATTACTAAAAATGACAAAAGCTGATTTGATCGCTTACGTTGCAAAAAAAGCCAATCTTACCAACAAAGCTGCGCGCGAAGCGGTATCTTCGATCTTTGGCGCTATCTCTGATGCATTAAAAAAGGGTGATAAAGTCGTGGTCACCGGTTTTGGCACATTTTCCGTGCGAAGCCGTGCAGCTAGAAAAGGGAGAAATCCGCAAACGGGATCTCCTATCAATATTCCTGCACGCAAAACTCCAGGATTTACAGCCGGAAAAGCACTCAAAAAAACTGTTCGCTAAAACTTGAAGAAAATCTTATATGCAAAAGAGCACACTCCTGACGAGGTGCTCTTTCTTGTTGGATGAGGATGGTAAAATATATCTGGTTTAAATATGAAATATTTTATTCACACCTTTGGCTGCCAGGCCAATAAAGCAGATAGCGAGCGGATTGCAGCCGCGCTTGAAGCCCGGGGAATGAAAAAGGTGGAAAATATGTATGCGGCTGATCACATTGTTATAAATACCTGCATGATCCGCGAATCAGCAGAGAATCGCGTCTATGGTTTGGTCAATAATCTGGGAAAGCGAAAAGCCTTTCGACTAGCTCAAGGTAAACCGCTAAAAATTGTTGTCACCGGTTGCATGGTGGGGATGGCAGCACGCGACACGACGGGTAAATTCCTTAAAAAAATTCGCGAGACCATGCCGGCGGTTGACGAATTTTTGCCTATCGAAGAAGTAGGTTTTGACCATGCCCCGCTTAGGACCAGCATTACTCACGCTTGGGTAACGGTTTCTAATGGTTGCAACAATTTCTGTACCTTTTGTGTTGTTCCCTTTACACGCGGTCGTGAGGTGAGTCGTCCTTTCGTTGATATAATGCATGAATGTCAACACTTAGCAGCTACAGGGTACACACAAATTACTCTAATTGGTCAAAATGTCAATTCCTATGGAGCCGATTTAATAATGGGTAAAGATAATGTTCATGTAATGCGAGATCTTCAAGTAGGAACTTTTTTTCGGAAAAAAGAAGAAATTCCTGATAAATCGGATGGAAAAGTTATTCATTATCATGGTTATGAATTAGCAAATGGGATATTTATGGAACCAGTGTGGGTTAAACATTTAGGTCGAATGAGAATCCCAACGCTTTTCCCATTTCTTCTTCAGGAGATTGCCACTATTCAGGGATTAGAAACAATTGACTTTATTTCCTCAAATCCCTGGGATTTTTCTGATGAATTGATCAATGTTATAGCAAAAAATAAAAACATCTCTCGCCATATTCATTTAGCGGTTCAATCTGGAGATAACGAGGTTTTGCGGCGGATGAATCGCTGGTATACTAGAGAAGAATTTCTTACCCTTATTAGGAGAATCAAAAAGGCAATTCCTGAGGCGACATTTAGCACCGATATTATTGTTGGTTTTTGTGGGGAAACAGAAAAACAATTTGCAAATACAATTGATCTATGTAAGCAAGTGGGGTTTACGATTGCTTATGTAGCTAAATATTCAGATCGGCCAATGACTGCGGCACATAAAGCTTACCAGGATGATGTTCCCCATACAGAAAAAGAGAGGCGCTTTAGAATTATTGATGATTTGGTAAATAAACCAAATCTGGGGAAAAGAAAGGGATTGATAAGTCATTAAGCATAGAAAGTCTCATCCTCTATGAAAAAGATTTATATTTTATTTGGCATTGCTTTACTTGTTTTGTTATTCATCGTGCTTAAATTTATTGGCACATCACTACCGGTTTAAAATCTTTGCTCTCAATACAAGCCTCAATCTTTCACCACAAAGTAAGCAGAAAGATGTAGAGGAGGCGATGAAGACTTCAATCATCAGACAGTCAACAGTGGTTGGAATCTACGGTCGCTGACGAAAAGACAACGGATAAAATGAGTCATGCGAGTACACGACCGTATAGTTACATGCATCACTTTTAGGTACTTATGGGTGATATTATTCAACAAGTTCTTGATGAAATAGCCGGGAAGGCAGCGCGGGAGAATCTTCCAATTGTTGGTTGGGCCAAAGGGGAAGTGCTTGAGGATGCCGTTAAAAAGAGAAAACCACTTCATGCGGTCGAGGTAG
>CAZUUL010000152.1:0-2837 GCA_964623155.1 uncultured Gammaproteobacteria bacterium | reverse complement strand
AAAGCTCTCGGATTTAATACTGGCAAAAGTGAAACTCCGATCACTCCGGTTATGCTGGGCGAGGAGACTCTGGCTAAAGAGTTTAGCCTGATGCTGTTTGAGCACGGAGTCTATGCCACACCCATAAAGTTTCCCATGGTACCACCGGGTACTGCCCGCATCCGAGTCATGCCCTCGGCCAGCCACAGTAAAAAAGATCTCGATTTTGGTTTAAAAATGTTTTCCAAAGTAGGCAAGAAATTAAAAGTCATCTAAATTTTATTTTTTTTCAATTTTCACTTTTTCTTCCACTCTTGCTGAATGGAGATCGATTTGCACTGACTTGGTTTCTGGCACGTCGCGGATTATGGTCGCTTTTATCTGGTCAAGTATTTCTTCGATTTTTGTTGTACTTAGTTTGTCCTTGAGTTCAACGTCCAAATCAACCAAGATCTCGTCATTGCCAATGTAAATTGCCAGCAGCCGGTTAATATTGATAACTTCGGTGATTTTCATAACCGAACGGCCAATCCGATTAATGACTTTTTTAGAAACGGTCCGGCCGACTAAAAGATGGCGCGACTGGTTGATAAGAATCAAGGAAAAAACAGCCATAAGAGAACCTATAGCTATAGCACCAACTCCATCAAAAACGATACTTCCGCTAAGTTCATAGATGATTAAAGCCAGCAGACCGGTCAGAGCTGCCAAGGTCCCCAACAAATCGCGGAGAATTGCGGTTTTGACTAGCTGCTGGCTGGATTCCTGAAAACTCTGGACAAGGTTTATCCCCGGAAAACTGATTTTTTTTATTCCCTGACTCAGTGCATAACCATTGCTTAAGGTCGAAAAAAGAAGAATCGCCAGGGCCACCTCTTTGTAGTGAACTGCTTCCGGAGTCTGTACCTGGTGATAACCTTTGTAGACAGATAGGGTTGCCCCGATAAACAGCATGATAAAAGAGGAAACCAGCGACCAGAAAAAAACGTCCCGGGCATAACCGAATGGATGGGTAAAATCCTTGGGTTTTCGCGCCTGACCGCGGCCGATGACCAAAAACAACGAACCCAAAAAATCGGTCACACCCTGGACGAGTTCGGCAAAGATAACCGCGCTGCCTGTTGCAATAGCTACCAGTAAATTAGTAACCACATCCAAGAAATCGACAACAAGTGAGGTAAGCAAAACCCGTCTCGTGCTTGGGCGTTGATACATGGTCTATCCATACTACCGGCAAGTCACCATCCTTGCAATGGGTATATACTTCTTGCACTTGAGATTGCAATCAGTATCTACCCTTCTAGACTGATTTAACAACATTTTTTCTTTCGAAAAAGTTGCAAAATACAGTAAGAAGGGTATATAACGGTGTTATGCAAAAATCGCCCCACAATCTCGAAGGCAGAAATATCATCCACGATGCTTTGATATCCGATAAAAATCTGACTTCGATTGTTGTTTCTAAACGCAGCAAAAAAGATCCCAAGGTCAAAGAAATTCTTAAACTGGCGCAAAAGAAAAAAATACCCATCAAATCAGTTCACCCCGACTATGTGCGGAAAATCAGCCAAACCGGCAACGCCCAGGGCATGATCGCCTATATGGGAATCTATGAATTAACTTCGCTTGAACAAATATTAAAAAATAAACTGGAAAAGAAGGAAACCCCTCTTATCCTCCTCTTCAATCGTCTTGATTATGAACAAAATCTCGGCGCCATACTAAGAACTAGCTGGGGGGCAAAAGTCGATGCAGTCATCGTCTCTCCCCAGGGCGTCCACACGGTAACGCCCGTTGTTGCCCGCGCCTCTATGGGCGGATCAATGCACGTTCCTTTGATTTCGCAAAGTCTCTACCAGGCGCTAACAAGTATTAAAGAATTTGATATCCCTGTTGTCGGTGTTGAGATGGGCAAAGGAAAAGTATACAGCGATATCACCCTTTTAGGGCCAGTGGCTTTTGTTTTTGGCGGAGAAGATGCTGGTCTTAGCGAACCTTTGAAAAAATACTGCCATCTGTTTGTTCATATTCCCATGTCAGGCCACCTGCAATCTTTAAATGTGAGTGTTGCTACAGCAGTGGTTCTCTTTGAAAAGCTGCGCCAGGAACGCGAGGCAAGAAAGAAGTGTTAATTATTTTCAGGTTTTTGTCCAAATTCTGATTCCCAAATTCGAAGCAGAAGAGCTATTTGATCAAGGTATGAATCAGTCAAGTCAGCATGTCCATTTGGTTTTATCTCTGCCTGATTTGCCTTGATCATATCTCTATATTCTGTTTGCGCATTTCTTCCAGGCTTACTGGCCAATTCTTCAACTACAACCTTCAATTCAGGTGTTGCACGTGGACAGTATAGATAGACCGTGCAAGCAAAAGGCAATGTCGCAACTCCAATTAATTTTCCCTTCCATTAGTAGCTACTTGCTGAAAATACTGAGATATTTTCTCTTTCATAATAACTATCATTTTACTATTTTTTGTCAATTGTCCCAATCTACTTTTGAAAACTTACCCTTCCAATCTGGCAAATTGGCCAACCTCTTTTGATTTATTAAACATCACGTTGAAAAACCAAACTGCAAATAAAAAATAGCACAAGTTCTAGAAACGATCGCAACACCTGACAGAAATAGGGGTTTAGGGTAGGAATAGGAGGTGAATCGGAAATGTCAACACATACAAAATTGACTCGTACGGAGCGGGGTTTATTAAGTACACAGTGAGTGTGCCAGACGTTTAGGTCGTCATCGTTCAACCATCAGCCTCTCCTACGGCACCACTACCCTAACTGTATTAGTAGGTGGACTAAGGGGAAAGCCTTGACCATTTAAGTCATAGCTTGTTAGGGTATAGCCATCTGT
>CAZUUL010000151.1:0-2864 GCA_964623155.1 uncultured Gammaproteobacteria bacterium | reverse complement strand
AATGGGTGATTTAACAAAGGGGGTCTAAGATTATGCCTAAACCAAGAATAGGAGTTACTGCAGAGAACTGGTTAGAAGTGTTTGTTTACTTTAAACGTGCTATCAATGAAGATCGTTTGTTTGAGCAATATAGTAAAGAGTATACGCGAGTGGTAGAAGCTGAACAAGCACTTCTAGCTATTATGGACATAAAAGGAGATAGAAAAAATAAATGTCGTCATGCTATGCAAATTTGGGTAGACGAATATGTACCACCTAAAAAATGGGAGAGATGCCTTAAAACCTTACGTCAAAAAAAATCAATCAAAAAGCTTACTTTAGTTCGTTTAGATCTTCCATATAATATTTTTAGCCAATTGAAAGCATTAGCAAAAACGTTAAACCTAAATTTAAAAGAAACGGTTTCTCAGTTAACAGAAACCGAATTAAAACGACACGCAAACGAAACGGCAATGGCGATACAACCCGCGCACTCTATTTCTAATGCACGTTCAAGCTCACTTAATAAAGTCAAAAAGCGGGAAAATAAATAATAGTCAATGGGTGGCGATAAATAAGCTTTAACAATAATCACGAGGTGCTGTCATAATAATGTTCTCCGGTGGGGTTTATGCGTGACAGGAAGGCTTTCATGACAGTTGCTAGAGTGACGGCTTTCAGATTTTCTTTCAGACCGACCTATCAGACTACGGGAAATTCTGAGAGCCATCGGAATCAGGCTATCAGGATACAAATTTGGAGGCAATATATTTGCACTTAAGCTGTTTGGTGGTTATCTAATTGTCAATTGTTTTTGTACAAGGTGTTGGTTTAGACTAATGGGCTGGGAATATAAAGAGCACTCAAAAAATGAAAAATCCATGAGTAAAGTGGCTACTACTGAACTTAAAAGTTCAACGACAAAAATTGACAGTGAAGAACCAGAAATGGAAGCATCTGGAAAACGCCTGTCAACAGATGGTAAGACAAAAGCATTTGAATGCAGTTTATAAACTTTGAGACTTAGAGCTAGATATGAAAGATAGAGAACTGTTTGGTTGGAAAGCAGTAGCGGAGATAGTCGTTTATCTCTCTCTGGTGTTGGGTGTTATTTATGCAGTCTATGAATTTTTGCATAGAACAGAACTAGATAAGCCAGGCGTAATCCAGCAAACAAAATAGAGCGTCGTCGCAGAATAGGTTAACCTATAAACCCATAGCATTTAGGGTGTGTCTTATTAAAGCAATGGTGGAACGACACCGATAGTCACCGACCAATAATTTCTCCATACCCGCTCTTTTGATTTTGGAGAGCATGGGGATTTTGGACAGGTTGTATTTTAACCATCGTGTCACTTCCTCTCTCTCAAAATAAGATAACCCCTCGTATCTAAGCGCTGTTTCTTGGTCTATTCTGTCTTGATGGCATAGTCTCAGTGAAGCAGGCGCTAGAATGTCCTTTTGGGTCTCTGTCTCGTTTGGGTAATGCATTCTTTTGTTCCCCTTTTATGAGGTGCGGCGATATTATTGTATAAGCTTACCCCACCTCTTTTTTTTATTCAACTGGCTTTTTTTAGTGTATTCCTATGATTTGTTTTTTAAAAATCTCTCCTTCAAACGCCATTGAAAAAGGAAGAAAATCGGGTCAAAAAAAATTACAACTTACTGCAAATTTTTAATAAGGACAGCCGACGATTTACAGCAAAAATAAGACCAATCTTACAACTGACTACATGCTGGCTGACAACTTACTTCATGCCTAAAAACAGGGATCTTCATTAAAACAAAGACTTATGACTGTTCTAGAACGCATTTGGATTCATTGTCCTGTTTTTGCTGTACATCGTCGTCAAACGTTGAATTTTGTAGGACATTGTCAGTGAATGTTAAAATTAGCACATCAATATTAAAAACGCTGTAATTATCAAGGTTTTTAAATAATCACCTCTGGTGAGTCCGGTGTGCGCTTCCTTTTTAGCAACAGGTTGCTTTAGTAGCCGTACCGCGCGTTTCCACTTTAAACCAACATTAACTACAGAGAATTTTTATGATATTGCAAGGGTGGGCTTAAATGGCAAGGGTCTACCCTAGGAATGTTTTAGGCTTATTATCCGGTACAGTTTATGCGTGGGTTATAATCCGTGAGATAACCTCAGTAGTTAGTTTTTAGTCCATGTATTCTGCATGAAGCGTTTCTATAGATGAAAGAATTTCTTGATTGCAGGGTTGCCATTGTGGAGAATTAAAACATTGTAATTGTTCGTCCCAAGTTAAATCTACCTGGAAAAATGCTTCTTGGTTCTCAGGATCGTTATTTGGATAGAGGACTCGTTCAATCCAAATAATGTTATTGACTTTGATCTCTGAAAGATGTTGATAATAAATCTCTGTCGCGATCCGCTCATAACAGTTCATAATCGAAATACCGGAGTTCTCCTCTAGCGCTGTTATTATAACAATAACGTCACCACTCGTTTCAGTCAGAATTGTTAGCTCATAAACACTATCAATATCTCCGATTCCCTTATAGATAAAGGTATCTTGATAGGGCATTGTTAACATGACTGGGTCCTCCATGACAGATCTACTGAAAAACGGATATTTGATCCTTTTAGCATTTTAACTCAAATGGATCTTGTAAAGCGAGTACTAATAAAATCGCTTATTATAGATGATGATTACAGAAGTGTTAGCTAAATTTCTTTAGTTTTTCTATAAATATCTTTTCTATGACCTACAGATATAACTAAAACAACAAGCTCTTGGTTTTCAAATTTACAAATGATGCGATAATCTCCGACTCTATATCGCCATAGTCCTGATAAGTTTCCGTGTAATGCCTTGCCTGTTGATTTTGGATTTTTTAAAATACGGTCAAAAAAATT
>CAZUUL010000150.1:426-2881 GCA_964623155.1 uncultured Gammaproteobacteria bacterium | reverse complement strand
TTAACTTCAAGATTAGTATCTTGGTATAAAAGATCAACCTTTCTTAATTCCCTGAGAAATGCTCTCTTGAAATCTCTGGTTCCTTGAATATTATTGGCGTAGTCTGAACCAAATTGAATTTGTAAAGCTTCCCATGGTATAGATGTTTTCTTCCCTAGATAGCTCATCCTATAAGTTAACCAACAGTAAATATCTATTGCTAAAGGCGAACGAGATAATGCTTTTAGCACTCGCACATCGATGGGTACTGGATTGGAAATCAATTCTTGGTAAAAAGCAACTGAAAGGGTAACTGTAGATTCAAACAAAGACAATTGATCAGGACGCTTAGGATCCCACCATAAATCATGGGAATCTGCTATTCTAAAGCCACTCTCACTTTCGTGTAAATCTCCTGTATAGTAACATGAAATGGATGATGTAAATAGCCTTCTAATTTGATCTTTAAGCCTTATAATGCTGCCCCACCTTCCACCCGTTGGAACAAGTCCAAGTTCTTGCATGAAACCAGATAAGGAATCACCTAAAATTAGCGTTCTGCATTTTTTGCGAACGGCATCCGTAGTAAGCCATGCCATTAACAGCCGTGGAATTACCCCGTACGGAAGTCCAATTTTCGAAGGAGCTAAAATAGACAAAACAAAGGCTCCATTTTTTCGAGTGAATTCATTTGTACTTAATTTTTTATGTGGCATTGTTGCCTGGACAAGTGCCCTCGCCATATAGCCCAGCGTTCCGGCTTGCTTAGCCTCCTCTGCTTCAATTTCTAAAGCTGCATGAAATAATCTATTAAAGTTTTTATCCATGTTTTAGCGCACAATAAAATAACTCATATGAGTAAATACTTACTTTTTCATATACTCATTTACTGACTTGCATACCAACTCAGTCACCGTTATGTTTTCATCTAACGCTTTTTGTTTAATCTTTTTGTGAAAACTACGAGGAATGTTAATATTCATCCTTACTGTTTCTTCTTGGGAGTTTTGTATGGCTGCTATAGCTTTTTCTTTTCTACTTGGCCTACCTGTTTTTAAAAGATTCATAAAGCAAACTCCTGTAACTCCTGTGCAATCAATCGTATTTCGCTCGCAGCACTGCTATTCGATTCATTATCTAAAACTGTTGTGCCAGTTGCTGCGGTCTTTGCATAAATTATTCTCTGAAAAGTCCCTTGCTTAAAAATGGGAAATCCATAGTCCTCTAGTGCTCCTCTCACTTCATTTCCTAGGGTGGTAGTTGCAATTTGTCTACTAATGACAAAAGCGGCTTTAGGGTGACCATTAGCCACACTTTGTCGTGTCTTAATTACTTCTACTAAATCTTCGGATGCCCAGATATCATACGGTGATGGTTGAACTGGTACTAAAACAACATCAGAACATCTTAAAGCTGCTATAACCATTCCCTCCAATTGAGGTGCTCCATCTATAATAACCCAGTCATAACCATGCATAATGGCTTTAACATCTTTATCAAGCGTTGACCTATCAAGACCAACAACAGTTAAAATGTTACCGTCTCCAATTGCGTGCCAATCCCTCGCGCTACCCTGTGGATCTGAATCAACAAGTAACACCTTAGAACCACTTTCTTGTAAGGCTCTAGCCAAATTTATAGAAATAGTTGTTTTACCAACCCCGCCTTTTTGATTAAGGACAGATACTATCATAAGTATACACTCCTTTAAGTATATATGATTATAATCATATGCACTTATAAGTAAAGTCATAAGAAAAAAACTTATATGTTCATATAAGTAAATATTGCTTTACTTATATGAACATATTGACTACCATGTAAAATGTATAGAGCAATTTCACCAATCAAGGTGGTTTTGTTCTGTGAAAAAATGTGCTGCATGCTCAGGGATCCCCTCATTTTCTAAAATCTCTATTTTTACAGGCTTTTTCGATATGGCGCTTAAATTTAGTTGTTGCTCCAAACACTATAAAAATAGAGGTTTTTTAACATGCTTTAAAAATGAGGGGATCCCTGAGTGCTGCATGAGTTTTTCGATAACCCATACAGCACTGGCCACAACTCAATCTAACTAGGAGATCAAGCCATGGTTAAAGCTAGCCTATCAGAATGCCTATCATTGTTAAATGAACACATCAATCTTCATCTAGAGATGGGGGATTATCATAGTCGCCTTGATTACCATTTAAAGTATGCTGAGATACTTTCTAAACAAGCTAAACATCGCACTAACAAAATGCTATGGGAGCTTATGGGATTATCGGAACGACTATTGGATCAATTAGACCGAGGGGAGTTTAAAAACGATAAACGGTAAATGATAACGGGTCGAGTGATCTGTGGCTTTGCTTATGGATCACTCAACCTTACTCCTATATCTATTCCCCAAGGAGTCAACGATGAGTAATACCTTAGAGATCATTATGCGAGACATTCAAAAGATAGCCGAAAAGTTTTTAAAAAAAGAAGGACA
>CAZUUL010000150.1:0-416 GCA_964623155.1 uncultured Gammaproteobacteria bacterium | reverse complement strand
TTTATAGCTCTGCAGGGGCATGCTCGTATAGAGTGTGTCATGCAGGATTTAAACGATGCCTTGCATAGCATTAACCAGTATGCCGAAAGACTGAGACGTTTGATTGCCGATGCCAGCAAGTACGTTGATTAAAAATGCTAACGCTTTGCTCACGGTTTGCTAACGCTTTTGTTCAGTATTCAAAAGGGGTCTATCAACCCCATTTCATGAAAACTGTCATTATTAATGCATTGGTAAACAAATAGGTAACAAACGGGTAACAAATGGTAAACAACACTTTTAAAATCTTTACCGAGAATGTCCATAAATGGCAATGTTTTTAAAAAACTATACAGATCTACAGGTTTTCGAGTAAATGTGCCGCAAGATTTAATATTGTATTTAATTGAAATTAATTGTATACTGTCAATTGACGG
>CAZUUL010000149.1:0-2882 GCA_964623155.1 uncultured Gammaproteobacteria bacterium | reverse complement strand
CACAGCAGCGTATGCGCGTATACGTAGGCAGTTTGGTTTCCCAATAGGAACCTTTGAGGGTGTTGAAGAACCGTTGTCACGACTGGTTGAAGTAACATATCTTACAGAGTCCGGGCGAACAGTAACAGCTGCAATGGTTGATCAGGGTTTTCGCCCTCTTGCAGTTTCTTCTCTCATGAAATATCAAACAACAGAATATGCGCGTCGGGCAGTTACTGATGCGATGGATATTCATGCGGGACGAGGGGTGTGTGACGGTCCTTCTAATTACCTGATGTCAGGGTTTCTTGCCGCGCCAATCGGCGTTACCGTAGAAGGAGCAAACATTGTAACAAGATCTATTATTACTTTTGCTCAGGGCGTTCTCCAATCGCATCCTTATTTATATAAGGAACTAAAGAGTTGCGAAGAAGAAGATGCACAACAGGGTTTAGTAAAATTTGAAAAAGCTTTGCTTGGTCATACTTCACTTTTTATTTCTAGTATTACTCGCGCCTTTTTCCATAATCTTACCAGAGGAATTTTTGGAAAAGCCCCTAAAAAAATACCTTCTCAAGTAGCGAAGTGGTATCGTGTTTTATGGAGGATGAGTTGTAACTTTGCATATATTGCTGATATTACCTCACTTCTCATGGGAGCACGTTTGAAGAAAAAGCAAAAGCTGGGAGGGAGATTGGCTGATGCATTTTCCGAGCTGTACCTTCTCTCGTCCGTTTTGAAACGCTATGAAGATGACGGTTTTCCAAGGGAAGATTATCCCATTGTCCGCCTTTGCATGGAAAACGGGCTCTATCGTTTTCAGAATTCATTAGAAGGAGCAATCAATAATTTTCCCAAGGCGTTTATTAGACCATTTCTTCGCATCGTTACGTTTCCTTTTGGAGCACGCAGAAGGCCGGCATCTGATGATCTTACACACACAGTAGTACAATCCATTTTAGAGCCAAATGCAACCTTGGACCGACTTACCAGATATATCTATATTTCAAACGACCATGAAGATATAACAGGTAGGTTAGAAGTCGCTTTTAAAAAAGCGGTAGAAGTTGAATTTGCCCAAAAGAAGCTTGATGTGGCGATCCGTAAAGAAAAAGTAATGAAAGTGATTGGAATTGATACGATTGGGGAAGCAGAAAAGAAAGGAATACTTACAAAAGAAGAAGCATCGCAGGTTCGTGAATTTGAGAAGCTCGCGGATCGCGTCCTTGCCGTTGACCACTTCGCCCCCGAAGAAATTAATAGTACAGGTATACGATCTTTATAAACTTTAATGTATGAGCAACAATGTTGGGCATAAAACCAAAACAATCGTTTTAACCGGTAGCACAGGTGCGTTTGGTAGATACTTAGCATTCGAGCTTATAAAGTATGAAGACGTGCAGATAATTCTTCTGGTTCGCGGCAAAACGCAGGAAGAAGCGCAAAATCGCATTAAAGACATTATAGGAGAAAAACATTATGACAGGATAGATGTCCTTAAGTCTGACTTAACAGAGCAGTATTTAGGGCTTACAGAATCTGATTATAAGGATATTGCTTCCCGGACAACTCATATTTTACACTCTGCCGCATCAATACGTTTCACGCTTCCTATTGAGGAAGCGCGTATTCATAATGTTAAAACGACAGAGGGTATGATTGATTTTGCTAAAGAGTGTCCTAACCTTGTTCGTTTCGGTTTTGTAAGCACTGCTCTTGTGGCGGGTAAACGTTCGGGTCTTATTAAGGAAGATGAATTTGAGCATAATGCTGGATTTAAAAATACCTACGAACAAACAAAATATGAAGCAGAAGCGCTCGTGCGCGCCAGTTCAGACAAATTTCCTATTACCATTTTTCGCCCTCCACTCATTCTTACTGCTCCATCACCAGAGGAACCTCCACACCTAACAAATTTTCTTTACCTTCTTATATCTCTTATAGCACAAGAGCTCCTGCCGTTTGTTCCAGGGACCGAAAAAAGCACTATGGATATTGTTAATGCTTTTGATGCTGCTCGTGTGATAATTAAACTTATGATGAAAGAGCATCTTTCACATACAACTTATCATATCACTAATGGAGTGAGAGTTATTACTGTTGATGTTTTACACCGTATGATAGAAGACAAAATGGGCAAGCGAATCTCCATAAAATATTGCAGAAGCATAGAATCATGTTTGTGGCACGTCCATAAAGCAGCAAAATCAAGACCTGAAATACAAATAGTTTACAAACGCGCTGCAAGCTTTCTTTCAGAGCCTGCGTATCCAAAAGTATTTGATAACATAAGTACTCTTTCTGAGCTTAATATAAATCAACTTGGTGAAGATCCGGTTGATACACTTAGTTTAGTATTTGATAACAAATTATGGAATTCTTCGGTATAACATTGACAGGTTTGTCAGCAATAATAGTAACGGTATCTATGGTGATGCTCGCTGGTTTGATATTTATTTTTGGAAGAGAGAAGGTTCATTATGTGTGGGGAGGATTTTGTATAGCAGTCGCTATATGGATAGGTGCCTTTTACGGAGTAATACTATCAGAAGACCCTGCAAGAGCAGAAATATGGTGGAAAGTTTCTTATATTGGAGTCATTTTAATTCCGGTTACTTTTTTCCATTTTGTTCTTGAGTTTGTTGATATAGAACGTTTTAATAAATTCAAATCTATCAAAGTAACGCTATTTTATTTAATTGCGCTATTGTTTATTTTTATAAACGTAGCCACTAATTTAATTGTTGATAGGGTCAAATTCTTATTTAATGAACTCTATTACGGGCAACCGGGACAGCTCCATCCTTATTTTTTACTATTTTATGTGATTTTAGTGTTCTACTCTTACTACATGGTATACCGCGGATACAAGGAAAGACGTATTAATGTATTATTTCGTCAGC
>CAZUUL010000148.1:0-2941 GCA_964623155.1 uncultured Gammaproteobacteria bacterium | reverse complement strand
TGGCGGTGGGTGGCTGCGATTTAATCTTCTCCAGAATATCTTCAGTGATTCCTGCAGCGTTCAGTTGTTTGCGGACCTCATCATCTCCGATTTTTTTTAGTTTATCAATAATGCGGATTGCCAGCGGTGAAATATTGGCAAATATACTTCGGTCATTAAGGTGTAGGTTAAATTCGCCAAATCCCAAAACCTTGAAAGCAGAACTGACCAGAGCGGCAATTTCAGCGTCGGCCAGCATTGAGGCGCAGCCAACTATATCTACGTCGCAATGCATGAATTCACGAAACCTGCCTTTTTGTGTGTTCTCCGCCCGCCAGACGGGCTGGATTTGGTAACGTTTGAAGGGAAAGGCAAGCTGGTGCTGGTATTGGGCAACCACACGGGCTAAAGGAACAGTTTGGTCATAACGCAGAGCCACTTTCCTGCCGCCGCGGTCGTTAAAACGGTATATAAGTTTATCTCCCTCATCTCCATATTTACCCAAGAGAATTTCTTCGTATTCAAGAGATGGCGTTTCCAAAGGTTCAAAACCATACTGCTCAAATACAGATTTCAGCCGCTCAATGACAAACTGCCTTTTGCGCATCTCCTGTGGCAAAAAATCGCGAAAGCCCTTCAAAGTATTCAGGGTAAACCTTTGAGGGGTTTGTGGTTTGATCATGGAATTCATAGTAATTTACCACTATAAAACCTGACCTAAAACTTTTACAATTCTAACAATTTTTTTGGCGATTTGCTAGGGATCATTAGCCGGCCATCTTTACTTATTATTACCGTATCCTCAATCCTCACCCCGCCCCAGCCGGGCAGGTAAACGCCCGGCTCAATGGTAAAAACCATACTGGGTTGAAGGTAATTATTGTCAATAGGAGATAATCTGGGAAGCTCATGAATCTCAAGACCCAGACAATGGCCGAGCGAGTGGGGGATGGTGGGAAATCCTTGTTTTTGAATATAGTTTCGAGCAACTGTATCAACATCTTTGACTGATACCTTCTGTTCTTGTCGGACACCTCGGAGGAGCCAAGGTCGTTGCCTTGTCACCATCCGAGGAGTCGTACCACTTCCACTATCGGAGGAGTCGTTCCTGAGGATAAAATCTATGGCGCGAGTTTGGGATGCAAAGACAGTGTTGTAGACTCTTTTAAACTTTTCATCTGCCTTTCCGACAAAAACAGTACGTGTCATATCCGAGCAATAACCATTTACTTTTGCCCCAAAATCCAAAAGCACCATTTCTCCATTACTTATTTTCTTTTCGCTTGAAAGATAATGAGGGCTTGCACTGTTAGGGCCACTGGCTACAATTGGAGAAAAGGCAGGTCCGTCAGCGTATTTTTTAAAGAAAATTTCAAGTTCCAGAACGAGGTCTTTTTCGCGTACTCCTGGTTTAATTTTCTTGATGATAACTTCGAAGGCAGCATCAGTCAGAGCGACCGCTTGTTTGATAAAAATAAGTTCGGATTGGTCTTTGATCTGGCGCAGTTTGGCAACCATTCCTTCGCTCGGAATCCACTTAAACTTTGGCGTTTTCTTTTTAAGCTCGGTAAGGGCCATAACTGTTAAATCATCGGCTTCAAACCCCAAGCTTAGAATTTTATCCTTGGCTAAAAACTCATTAAGATAATCGTTGATTTTGTGAGATTGTGTAATCTCCAGCACTTTGCCAATTTTAGCCTGCTTTTGCGCTTGCTGGATAAAAGTTGAGCGGGCAAAAATATAAACTTGGTTTGGGCTTAGTAAACAAATAAGCTCGCGGGTTTCGGGAAGTGGTCGTATCCCTGTCAAGTAAAAGACGTTGGTTTGGTTGGTGAGGAGGAGAGCATCAAGTCGACGCTGTTTTAGCTGGGACCTAAGAGAGTATAAGCGGTTTTTGTATATAATCATATTGAATACCTACAACCTTACCTTTATCAATGACAATTTTGATTGGTTGATCCAATACTATATCGGCAAAACATCCGTCAAAAACTATAATGCCTTGAGTTTTACCTTCAACAGGAGCAATAAAAGCTTCCCCAGCCGGAAGATTATCAAAATCACCAGGGTTATGGATAAAACCAGTTCAATAAAAATCAGATGCGGGGTTATTTCTTTAGCAGCTTGAAAAAATAAAGCTCCGACAGAATTCGCTGTATGAGTATCGCTAACTATAACTACGCGTTCATGGGGTTTTACTCGCAAATTGTTGCGCATGACGTTTTTTCCGACCACTGAAGAAATCATGCTATTATCTTATCGTAGCAACCATCTTTATTGCAACTGATACATTGTGATATCTTGACAAATTTTGCTACTTGGATTTACATTGAGTAAATTAAATGAAGGGGGGAGGTGACTTGCTGTGGCAAAAAAAAAGAAGAAAAAGTAGTTCAATTTTTGTAAAAGCGGTTCTTCCACTCGAAGAACCGCTTTTTATTGGTCTAAGGAATTGTAGTAAGTGTGAGTGTAGGTTTTTTTATAGTAGGTTGCATAAGTTTTTTGCTAACCGAAATAGTAGTTTGGGAAGTTGGGGAAACAGATGCAGTAGGAGACAAATCTTTTGCTGCAAAAGATAGTACAAGAATTCGGATGGCAGTGAACGAATTTTTATCTTCTGCGTTTTCTTTTGCCAGGACATGAATATAGTCGCCGATGTGCAACTTTGACAGACCGGCTTTAACAATTTTTTTGGACGATAGCTCAAAAGAGCTGGTTCTGGTGGTTGTTTCGACATCGATAGTTAAAGAATCACCCTTATGTGCCAGCGTAAACCTTCCCTGGCCCAGGTCGATAGAGGAAATTTTTCCGACAAGATATCGTTCATTCAAAGGCGCGGCAATAACTTGCGAGGCATTCCAGGTGTTGTTTTTCTGTCCCCGTGTTCCTATAACTGCGATAAATTGATCAAGAGCGAGCCCGCTTTTTTTTGGAGGTTTTTTTTCAGCGTTTACGATACTGG
>CAZUUL010000147.1:0-2981 GCA_964623155.1 uncultured Gammaproteobacteria bacterium | reverse complement strand
TGGCTTTCTCAATATAGACATAACCTTCAATTATTCCTTGAGCAGGAGTGGGGGTAGGTGTTGCGGTTGGAGCCCCGGGAGGGAGAGTAGGGGTAGGAGTCACTGGAGTCAATAGACAGCAGATATCTCCAGGATTGGGACATTGGGCAGATTCTACAGTGAGTGGAGGATTACACCTTGCCCTACATTGGCGTTTGCCTGGTTGTTCATTACATGGTGGGAGTGTTGGAGCTGCTGTTGGGTTAGCAGTGGGACCTGGACCACCAGTAGCAACAGGAACTGGAGTATTGGTTGGCAATCCTGGAGAGACTGGGACTGGGGTGTTGGTGGGAAGAGGCGGAGCTGTAGGTCCAGCGCCGCCACAAGCAGAACCACAACATCTAGTTATCCAATCATATAGTCCATCTACGGAACAGCCGTTGTCGTATGAGCAACTGCTACCATCACCTCCCGTGTAACTTCCAGTTTCTCTGTAGGTTACACAGTCTCTAACTTGATAATAACACCGGTCATTGTAACTGTAACCCTCCATATTTTGTACACCGTCCTGACAAACGGAGCAATTATTAGTTCCAAAGTTACTATACGTGCTACAAGCTGCATTTACCTGTGTGGGAAATATACCTAGCAAGGCAAAAATACCTATTTCTAGTAAGAAAAGAAATATTTTTTTCATTTAATTGTCTGAAAGATTAATAACAAATCAGTCTTTAGTTTAACTGCGTTCTCCGCATGTCGAATAGTAATTAAAATTTCTTTTTCCCCTTTTTTAAATAAATATCCCTCAAGAGTAATTTGCATGCTGGAATCAGATTCATTTAAAATTAAAGGAAATAAATTGAAATTTTTCTGTTCCGCAGAAGTTAAGAGCAAACTTTTATTTTTGGAGGGATTTGAATAAGAGGCACTATGTTCAAAGTGTAAGTATTCTTCATGAGAAAGTTTTTGTATGTTAATACTAATCGGTTTTAAATCTGGCTGACTACTTGTTACACTATCAATGTACTGTAAGACAACAGTTAACCCTGAAGGTAAACGTGCGTCTTTCTGATTTATGCTTCTTTGTTTATTAAGAAAAGATACTGTAGGATTAGAATTTATTGGAGGTGGAACAAATAAAATTGAAGTGTTTTCTACCCTAAGTAAAAGTTTATCTGGGTAGGAAAAAGATAGATCGGTTCGGGGATCAGAAAAATATTTGGTGTGTTGCAAAATATTCGTGGGAGAAGGAACATTATTTTTTTGTGATTTAGTTAAACTCTTATTACTAAGATAAAGATAAGAAACACCTATCCAGACTAAAATTGTTAATACAACAAGAAAACTTAAAAAAAATGGCGAAGAAAATCTACTCATTCAAATTCAGCTTAGTAAATTTATGTTTAATTGTCAATTTAGGGATGATTTATTAAAGGGAAATAAATCTCGCTTACTGAGTCGGTGTGCCAATTAAAATCGTTTGGATAATTAGGATTTCCTTGAAGTAAAGCAAGCTTAGGTCGCAAAATCACATCTTTAAATCCCTTTCTTCCTTGTTCGGTGAAAAGTTCAGCAGTTTCCCACCTCCAACCAATAAGTTTACCCTCATCTACTCTATATAGTAAAGTTGCCTCAGATGCGGGAATATATTGTTTATCTGCATATACAAATGTAGGAGCATTGCTAAATGGATTACCAATGTCCACTCTACCCTCTGAAGTTAATCTATTTTCTATAAGCGGTCCAAGCAAAATACGTTTACCGTCTATGGGTCTTTCGGCAGTTCTATACAGCTTAAATAGCTTACCGCCAAACTCGCTTCCCAATTCAAGCACTACTCTTTTAGGTGGAATAAAGCGAAAATATATTCCTCCGCTTGCTCGAATGTCAAGCAAATTGTGTGTTGATCCTTCTCTTCTTCTCTGTTGCAGTTCTCCTTTCTCGGTAGGACTCAGTCTTAACTCACATACATCCATTAAACTATTACCAAATTCATCATTTCGCTCTCCAGTAAAATATTTTTGTCCTGTTTTAGGTATACCAATAAGCGATGGTGGCAAATCAGTTTCCGAGTATGCTCCCATAGGTAGTTGTCTTCCTTCCACTGCTGGTGGTTTACCAAACGGATCATAATCAAAAGCATAACGGTCGCCTAAATATAAAAGCCAGTGTCCAAATTCATGTAGTAGTCCCCTGTCGATAATTCCTTCTCCGTCTCTCGTTTGATAAGCGCTTTCTAGGGGATTGTAAGAGGAAGCAAGAGTAGCCACTCCATCGCGATTGAAAAATCGATTGGGGCTATCATAATAGAACCAGCCAGACTGCGGCGGAGTAGCTAATCCAGATTGAAAGACAATAAGTTCTCCAAACTCGATAGAAACACCAGCAGTCTGAAGCAGTTCATCAAGCATTGAAAAATGACGGGTGAAGAATGACTGGGGAGTCTCATAGTTATTCTGTGTATCTATTGGAATGCCTCTCTTATATAAATCATCTGAAATGTAAATAGTTGCGTAGTACGTGTCATTACTCAAACGTTCTCCACTTTGGGCAAATTCTCTATTATTCCTTTCGGCAAGAGCATCTAATTCAAGCTGGTCTAAAGGTTTTGAAACTCCATAGGTACGTACACCTTCAATTGTAACTGGTTCTAAGACCGAAGGTTCAAGCCCTCTGGCTTCTCGCACTAATGCTCGCAACGCTCTATCAAGCGCTTCGAATCTCAAGAATTGCCTCTCACTATCTCCGCTCTGGATATGAGAAGCAAGTCCACATCTATACTCAGATAAACCAGCCGGTAAGAGCTGTTCGGCAGGACGCGCCGGGTCTGTATCAACCATGTCCAAAAGACCCGTGCTTCTTACTACTCCATAGACTGCTGTCGCTGAGATATCTTCTAAAAATTTTCTTCGGGTTAGTTCTGCGTTACCCATAAGGAATTTCCTTTAAAAAAACCCTCTCGTCTTGAGAGGGTTTTAAGAATCTTCTATCCTGCCCATAAA
>CAZUUL010000146.1:0-2984 GCA_964623155.1 uncultured Gammaproteobacteria bacterium | reverse complement strand
CAACCGTCAACTCCTTTAGCGATTGTGTAAAAGCGGACAATAACGTGTTACAATCAGAGCCGCGCGTCTGTTTTCATAAAGGTAAAAAATTTATTGAATTGCCTGATACAAATCAGGAAATACCGACAAAAAAACCGACTATGAAACAATTTAGCAACCCACCGCCTCTAACTCTGGATACGATTGAAAAGGTCACGATTGAAGAAAAATAAGAAGGAAAAATGAGGACCTCTTGCAAATGGCTACTCTTCATCCCACGTTTTGCTGAAGAATACTGGCAGCTGTATCAATTGTAGATACAACCTCAATTTGAGGAGGAAGATTTGGGTGATAAACCGAGTCGGAAATATAGATTTTTTCAATGTCTTTTTGTTTGACCAAATTATCAAATCCTTTGCTAAACAAACCATGGGTGACTGCAGCATAGACCTTTTCAACACCTGTTTCTTTAAGGTGACGACCTGCCTGTACCAAAGTGTTACCAGTTGAAATAATATCATCAGCTAAAATGGCAATTTTTCCCGCCACTTCCCCTACTACTTTCTGTCCATGGATTTCTTTTAAAGTATCCACAGTTTCAAGATCACGTTCTTTTTCTACAAAGGCGTGAGGCAAACCAAGCTTATCAGCCGCATCTTTAGCCCGTTTGGTCCCGTCTTGATCAGGAGCAACAACTACCAGAGAATTCCTTTGTTCATCGCCAACATGAACAATGAGTTTTTGCATAAGCACAGGTAAGACACTGGTATTTATTGTAGGTATAGAAAAATAGGAAAGAGCATTGAGCGCATGGATATCATAGGTGATAAGTTTCGACACACCGACTTGCTCAAGCAATTTTGCTACTGTCTGTGCCGATACTCCTTCCCCGGGTCGGTGGGCTTTGTTTTGTCTAGCGTAAGCAAGGTAAGGAAATACCCCAATAACTTCCTTGACCCCATGATCTTTGAGCGCATCAATAAGAAGAAGTGTTTCTATGAGGTAATCATTGACTAAACCAGCAAGAGATTGAACAAAAATAACTTGTTCATCCTGGACTGAGTCGCCTATCCGAACCCGGGTTTCGCCATCGGCAAAAGTAACAATCTCCCGCGAAATCATAGGAATTTGCAAGCGGTTGGCGAGGTTTCGGGCAAACGCTTGGTTGGTAGAACCGGCAAGAATCTTCATGCGGATTTTCTAATAGTTATGGCTTTTATCTCAAATTCGCCCTCGGCTTCGCGCTTTTCCAGTTCTGCCAAAAGTTCTCCCACTTTCTCCTCTTGCGCCTCGATTTCGACAATCAGTGTTTGTTTATCCATAGATTCTCCTTCAATTTAATTAACTGATAATAGACCTAATCTTTATTGTAGCAAAAAAAACCAACACAGGGTAGTAGCCGAAGGAAATGGAAAAAATGAACGACTATGATATTATTGTTCGATTTATGGCAAAAAAAACCATGCTCGCAGTTATCAAAGAAAAAGCGGCTTCGGGCGTTGTTATTAAACAAATAGCCCTGCCCAAACCCGCCAAAGGCGAACTCCTGATAAAAGTCAAAGCCGCATCCATCTGCGGAACCGATATCAGCATTTACGATTGGACCCCATGGGCAGCCGGCCATATCCAACCGCCTATCGTCATCGGCCACGAAGTCGTCGGCGAAGTAGTTGAAATCAACAGCAACGATACCAATGGCATAAAAGTTGGCGACCTGGTTTCTTCGGAAACCCACATTTTTTGTGGCTATTGCCATCAGTGCAAAACCGGCAACCGCCATATTTGTGAAAATATGGAGCTTTTTGGTATTGGCAGAAACGGCGGCTTTGCCGAATATGCCACTATACCTGTCCGCACTTCCTGGAAAAATGACCGGACGATTCCTGTCAGCTGGATGAGTACCCAGGAACCGCTGGGTAACGCCGTCCACGTCGTCACTAAAGCCGATGTTCCGGGAAAAAGCGTCCTCATCTTTGGTCTGGGGCCAACCGGTTTGTGCGCCGGCGCTGTTGCCCGGGCCTATGGTGCTAAACAAGTCACGGGTATCAACCGGAGAGCTTTCCGAAGAAATCTGGCAAAAAAAATGGGCTTTGATAAAATCTACAAACAGCTGTCCAAAGAACAGCTGGGAACATTTGACGTAGTTTTGGAGATGTCAGGAGCAAGTGAAGCTATCATCCAGGCATTTGCTGCTGTCCGGCTGTGTGGAAAAATCATCGCCTTTGGCATCCCCAAAAAAGAAATCACTATCGACTGGGGAAAATATTTGATTAATAAAGAACTGACAATTGAAAGTGTCTTTGGGAGAAGAATCTGGCAAACCTGGTTTCAGGTATCAGACCTCCTGGCGGCAAAAAAAGTCAACCTCGGGAAAATCATCACGCATACATTTAAACTCTCGGAATTTGAAAAAGCCATGGCAATTATGAAAACTGGCAAGGCAGGAAAGGTAGTGCTAATTCCTTGAGGGATTGATGATTTATTATTTATGAAAGTTAATTTATGTATGAATAATCTGTCTTTTTTTTCCCAAACAATTGAAGCAATGAAGGAAAAAGGTCTCTTTAACAACATCCGTACCGTCGAGTCGGGCCAAGGAGCCTATCTTCGCGTCAATGGCAAGCGCGTGCTCAATCTTTGTTCCAACAATTATCTGGGCCTAGCTGCCAATAAAAGACTGGTTAAGGCTGTCGTCAGAGCAGTTGCTAAATACGGCGTCGGGACAGCCTCGGTCCGGGCTCTTTCCGGTACCAATATTTTACATCTGGAACTCGAGGAAAGATTGGCCCGATTTAAAAAGGCCGAAGCCTGTATTGCTCTGACCGGCGGTTACATGGCCAATCTTGCCGCCATCCAGACAATTTTGGATAAAGAAGACATCGCAGTATCTGATGAACTAAATCACGCCTCAATCATCGATGCGCTAAGACTGGCTCAAGTAAAACATAAATTGATTTTTAAACACAAAGACATGGCCAGCCTGGAAGAACAGCTCAAACAGGCAA
>CAZUUL010000145.1:0-3010 GCA_964623155.1 uncultured Gammaproteobacteria bacterium | reverse complement strand
TTGATTATCATGAAAGTTTTTCCGGGTGATTGCTGTCGTTCTTGAAAAATCTTGCAGTAAGTTGTAAGAACCAATTTTAAATGACCTGTTTTTTTTGCAGTAGAACGTAGTCGGATTTTTAATCAATCAGTGATACAAAATCACCACGTAGACCACCCTTAGCAACCCCGATCAGGACAGAAGCCAGTTGAATAAAAAAAAGAACTGAGGTACGCTTAATACGGTCATGTCGTCGTACCTCCAAAGGGGAAACAAATGCATTATCCAAATGAAGCAGAGACCTAAGAGGATATTCTAAAACCCACTTCGCTTAGGATAAGCCATCAAGACAGTATCAACCAAGACACCCAGCGCCGGTATGAGGCATTGTCTTATTTCGAACGAGAGGAAGTGACCAGATGGCTAAAGTACAATCTATCCAAGATCCCCATGCTGTCCAAAATTAAACGAGCGGGTATGCAAAAATTGTTACTCGGTGATTATCGGTGCCCCTCTACCCTTCTGTTGATAAGGCATACCCTAAATGTCATGGGATTATAACCTGGTACAAGTTATTACCTATTTTGTTTGCTGGGTTATGCTCGGCTGGTTTAGTTCTGTTCTATGAAAAAATGCATAGACAGCATACATAATACCCAGTACCAGGGAGAGATAAACGACTACCTCCGCTACTGCTTTCCAATCAAACAGCTTCCCATCTCCCATAAGTTCTAAGCCTCAACATCGACAAATCGTTTTTGATTGCGCTCTCGTTTTAAAAATTGCTCTATGGCTTTTCTCAGTCTGCTGATGGTTTCTTTTTTAGTCTGAGCTGCCCTATCTGTACCCATCAAATGCTTTTGTCTTACCGTCTGCTGACGAACTTGCTGTTTTCCAGATGCTTCCATTTTTGTTTCCTTGCCGTCCTTTTTTCACCTTGAACTTTTAGTTTTGGTGTTTCATTCACCGATTTTTCATTTTTTAAGTGCGCTTTGTTTTCCATTCCGCCAGTCTAAACCAACGCCTTTCGCAAAAGCAATTGACTAATCAGCCACCCACCAAACATCTCTATAGCGCATTAATACGTTGGCCATAAACCTGAGTCCCTGATAGTCTAACTTCGATGGCTTTTGGGATTTTTCTTAGTTTGTTTCAGGCTTCAACCTAGCAGAAACCTGATAGCCATCACCCTAAAATGCGTCATCACAAATTCCTCTGCAGAGGTTTAACCCGTCACCGTTTTTTTTAGGGGTGCCTCGCCAGCGGCTCACCCCTTTGTCGTACTCAAATGGCCATACCGACCGATGAATTTTGTAAAAAAACCAGAACCAAGAGCACTAAAGTTTTACTTGGATTTGGGCTGCACACACTACTCACTGTCTCGTTTTCTATAATTTTTCTGATTTTTTCAGTGTTTTTAAACTATTGAATAAATGTTTTAAAATTGTGGCGTAATACTTCGTAATACGATCGGTATTACGATGTAATACCCTGTAATGCTTCGTAATACGACAAAATAACACCAAGAAAATCAAATGATTATAAATACCATTGGTATTACGTTGTAATACTTTGTATGACAATGTAATACCAACCAAAAACAACGGTATTACAAAGTAATACGGTGTTTTTATTTACTTAAAACCAAACAAAAATGTGTCCTGTAAAAATCTCAATATATCCCTTCGCGGTGATTTAGCTCAGAACACATCCAAAACGCCGTGCCAGCCCCGCCACCAACCTCCAAGGATCCTTGAGCACTCCCTGCACCAATTTATGGGGTTCGGTTGGCCTAAAGCACTTTGATATTAGTCTTGACAACTGTATCGTGTATTGTTACACTTCGATACAGTATTGTTACATAATACATTTTGATACACACAGGAGAGCACTACATGAGCCGCCAACCCAATCAGTCTGCTATTACCTACGCCTCTGTCGTCGATGCCTTCGGCGAACTTATCAAACAGGGCGACAAACCAACCCTTAGAAAGCTCAGAGAGCATATAGGTGGCGGCTCATACTCCACCCTCTATCCGCTCTACCACCGATGGCAAGAGGAACAGAGCCTTGCACCTCAAGTGGACGCGGACTTGTCAGACGCTTTCCGTAAGGCTGCATTAGCGGAGATTGGACTGGCTACAGCAACACTGGAACAAAAGTTCACTGAGCAGTTGGATACCGAGAAAGCCCGCCTCAAGGAAGCCCAGAGCTTGCTGGCAGAGTGCGAGACTCAAATCCAAGAGCTAAAAGAAGACATGGGTATCAATCAGAGAACCGCCGAGCACAAACTTTTAAAACTAGAACGAGAACTAGCTGCTGCGAATGCCCTGGTCGAGGATGGCGCAAAGCGCGAAGCGTCCTGTCAGAGCCAGGTTGACACCCTGCGCCAAGAGGTTCACCAAGCCGAGTTAAAAGCTGCTGTTTCAGAAACACAGCTTAAAGAATTGGAGAAACAAAATCATCGGTTAGAACAAGCAGCCAAGGGAGAAAAATGAAGACAAGTTAGGCGCCGGGAAAACACTCTAAAATTCTGTTCCACTTTAAGTAAATAAAATAACTGTGTTACGTTTTAACATCAAAAATTTTAAGGTGTTACAACGTAACATTTTTAACCTGTTGATTTTATTAATTTTACGCACCTAATGTTACAACGTAACACCACGATGTTAAAACGTAACATCCAAGGATTTGAAAAAATGGGTTATTGTAATAAAAAACACTGAAAAAATCAGGAAACTTTTCAAAATCGCCTTGGTGAGTCAGGTGTGCGTTGCTTTGTTAGCGAGATGCTTTAGTATTTCATTTTGGTTTTTTTTCATCATTCTTCGTACATAAAGCAATCTTTTTTGCATGGCAAAAGGGTGAACCGTTTTGGCGAGGGCCTTCCAACAAACGATGACAAACTTTGAGTTTCCTTCTCAGTTGAAATCTAGATTTGCAAACACACAAAGGACAACCTAAAAGCCATTGGAGCCGGCTGCCAGAGCGCACGTTGCAAAGCAACGTATTAAGTGCGCTGTAGAGATAT
>CAZUUL010000144.1:0-3017 GCA_964623155.1 uncultured Gammaproteobacteria bacterium | reverse complement strand
TGGACATTGACCCGGGCGCGGTAGAGATTGCCAAACTTCGTTTATGGCTTTCTCTAGTAGTTGATGAGGGTGACATTAAGCAAATTAAACCGCTTCCTAACTTGGATTATAAAATTATGCAGGGAAATAGTTTACTCGAAGAATTCGAGGGAGTACGGCTTTTTGATGAGGAGCTTATTTCAAAACCAGGTCTTGACTATGACGAACAAATTAAAACTCTAAAACAAAGACAAAGCGATCTTCAGCACGAGTTTATAAAACTCTATTCTAGCGGAGGCCTCAATCAGAGTAAAAAACAAGAGCTGGAAATGGAGCTAAAAAAAGTATCAGATTCCCTCAAAAAACTTACTCGGCCGGAAAAGCCAAAGTCAGAGAGTGGTAATCTCTTTGATATTTTTAGTGAAGCCAAAAAGAAAGCTCAAGAATTAAAACAACTACACAAAGAGTTTTTCGAAGCATCTCAAAAGACTAAGAAAGATGAACTTAAAAGACGAATTGAGAATTTAGAGTGGGAGTTAATAGAAACGACACTAAAAGAACAGAATAAAATGTCTGCTCTTAAACAGCTTGAACAATATAGACAGACAAACATAAAACCATTTTTCCTTTGGAGACTCAATTTTGCAGAAGTATTCGCGGAAAAAGGCGGGTTTGATATTGTTATTGCAAATCCACCTTATGTAACAACAAAATATGGCAAAATTAGCGATTCGTTAAAAGAAGCTTATTTAAAAACGTTTTACTCTGCGTACGATAAAATTGATCTTTATGTTTTGTTCATTGAACAGTCCATAAGGATTTCTAAGAAAAATGGATTTACTACTTTAATAACTCCGTGGAATTTTCTTAAAAATTTCTATTCTTTCAAAATCAGGAAATATATTCTCGACAATTGCAAAATAATACTTTTCTGCAAACTATCGCCAAAAGTATTTGGAAACATAATAGTTGACAATATAATATCAATTTTACAAAAGAGTACTGACAGTCTTGATAATAAAATCCTATTTGATGACTTACTAGATGAGAGTAAAAGAATCTTAGTTCCTCAATCAGAGTATAAGACAAGTGATAATTTTGAGTTTTTTATGCCTACAGACGATGCATCTGGAAAAATCTTGGGAAAGATGAAAAACGACTCAGTACAGCTAGGAAATATTGCCTTAAATTATATCGGCATTATGACAGGTGGACAAAAAACAATGATTGCAGATAAGCCAATCTTTAAAAACAGTAAGCCAGTACTAAGCGGAAAAGAGATTGATAAGTGGTTTTATAAAGATATTGGAAGATATGTAAATTTCGATAAATCAAAAATTCATAGCAACGATAATGAATCTGTTTATTTAGCACAAAGAAAAATCTTGCTAAGAAAGACTGGAAGACAACTCACAGCCTGTTTAGACGAAAATCAATACTACACTATACAGTCCTTATACAATATCGTGGTAAGAGATCACGACTACACGGAAGAATATTTATTAGCCCTTCTAAATAGCAGTTTATATACCTATCTTTACAATAAGTTTTTTATTACAAATCCTGAAGTATTCCCATATATTAAAAGGAGACATTTAGACCAATTGCCAGTTAAAAAAATCTCGGAAGCTGACCAAAAACCTTTTAAAGAAATCGTAGATAAAATTCATGCGATTACCAAAGATAAGGATTACCTTATAAATTCGACAAAACAATTACAGGTGAAAGATTACGAAACACAGATTGACGAGTTAGTTTACAAACTCTACGACCTTACACCGGAGGAGATTGCAGTTATAGAGGGGAGAAAGGATAGTTAATAAAAATATGGATTGGGAGGATACATTTCGTTCATGGGCTAAGAGCCCGAGTACGACCGAGCAAGACAAGTGTGATAATGCAGAAACTGCCATCCGCAAAGCAGTTGCTAATCATTCTAATTTTACAAATAAAGCAGTTCGCGTTTTTACTCAAGGGTCTTATAGAAACAGAACGAATATCGGAGCTGAAAGTGATGTTGATGTTGGCGTCCTTTGCACCGATACTTTTTTCTTTGATTTACCAGAAGGGTTTACTACGGATTCGTTTGGAATAAGTACCCCAGCAGAATATAATCATCCTGCATTCAAGGATCATTTACACGAAGCTCTCAATTCTCATTTTGGTGAAAAAGTTGTAAGTCGTGGCAATAAAGCATTTGATATCCATGAAAATACTTACCGCATTGATGCAGATGTTGTACCCCACTTCGAGTTCAGAAGGTATGACAAAAATGGTAATTATTTGACGGGCACCGCATTTTTAACAGGAGATGGTACGAGAATTATAAATTGGCCGGAACAAAACTACGAAAACGGAGTAGCTAAAAATGATGCCACTGGTTTTAGATTTAAGGCCCTTACACGCACAATAAAAAATCTAAGAGTACAGATGGCCAATGATGGGCGTGAAGCAGCAAAGCCAATCCCTTCTTATCTTGTTGAGTGTTTAGTTTGGAATGTCCCAAACGAAGGATTTAATCACGATACTTACACTGCTGATGTTCGTTATGTTCTTGCACATTTGTTTAACAATACAAAAAATTATGATGACTGTAAGGAATGGGGAGAGGTAAACGAGTTAAAGTATCTTTTTCGTACATCACAACCGTGGACAAGGGAGCAAGCGTACGCTTTTATTTCTGCGGCTTGGGATTATGTCGGATTTAAGTAAATGAAAAATATTAAGCACGAATTATTAGTATGGGTACATCTT
Source organism: uncultured Gammaproteobacteria bacterium (assembly GCA_964623155.1). Lineage (GTDB taxonomy): Bacteria > Patescibacteriota > Microgenomatia > CAZUUL01 > CAZUUL01 > CAZUUL01. The sequence continues at coordinate 284 of CAZUUL010000144.1, read as the reverse complement.
ATATCGCTTATTGGTATTTGGTTTGGGTTGCTTTTTATCTTAAAAATACCTATCGGATTTAATAATGAGGCACTATTAAAATTACCAGAAGTAGTAACAATATACGTTGTCCTTAGTTTCATTTTTACAAAATGGATTTGGCGTCTGTCAATTTTGCAAGGATGGCTTATTAGATACCCAGATTTACAGGGAACATGGCAAGGCAATCTTCAGACGACTTGGAAAAATTCTGAAACTGGTGAAGTTCCCGGCCCAATTCCTATGATTTTAGTAATAAAACAGTC
>CAZUUL010000143.1:0-3029 GCA_964623155.1 uncultured Gammaproteobacteria bacterium | reverse complement strand
GGCAAAGAAACCAACACTACCATAGTGGTCGAGAGACAGGAACCCTAAATCAAGTCCGTGTGATATACTCACCGCGCCAAGTATTTATGAGCGATCTGCAATTGCTTATTGCCAGTTCAATCGTCATCTTGACAATTCTCTCAACTATTATCGGTATCCAGGTGAGTTTTATTTTTCGCGATTTAAAACGCATGATAGATCGAATGGATAAGGTACTTACCCATCTCCAGCATATCGGATCAGCCATGACCCAACCTCTGCATGAAACACTGAGCCATAAATCCCAGGTCATTTCTGAAAGCGATGCACAATCCCGGCCGGTTGAAAAATCCTCACTCAAACATCTTCCGTCATTAAGAAAACGTTTCTTTAGACGCGGAAAACATACAGAACAATAACCAAGGTAATATAATTACAGAATATGAAGTCGAGTAAACTTCGCCAGTCATACCTTGACTTTTTTAAACACTATGGTCACAGGGAAATTCCTTCGGCCCAACTTGTGCCCGAAAATGATTCGACGACACTATTTGTCAGCGCCGGCATGCAACCTCTGCTTGCCAATATTCTTGGTAAACCCCATCCGCAGGGTCAACGTCTGGTTAATTCACAAAAATGTTTTAGAGCCCAGGATATTGAGGAAGTAGGCGATAACAGGCATACGACTTTTTTTGAGATGTTGGGAAATTGGTCACTCGGAGATTACTTTAAGGAAGAACAACTTTCATGGTTTTTTGAGTTTTTAACTAAGATAATAGGCCTTGAACCGGAGAAACTTTACGTTTCGGTGTTTGATGGAGACGAAAAAATTATAGCGTATGAAAATAATAAACCACAAAAACTTAGACCTGATGTTGAATCAATATCTATTTGGAAACAATTATTTGAGAGCGTTGGTATTGAAGCTAAAGAAGGCGAGCGGATTTTTGCTTATCCGGCAGGAAAAAACTGGTGGTCGAGGTCGGGAGAGCCGGATCAAATGCCAGCAGGCGAGCCTGGCGGACCTGATAGTGAGGTCTTTTATGATTTTGGCGTAGAATATAAGTTTCATGAAAATTCACAATTTAAGAATGAAAAATGTCATCCCAACTGCGACTGCGGCCGATTCCTGGAGATAGGCAATTCTGTCTTTATGGAGTATCAAAAACAATCAGACAGAACGCTAAAAGAGCTTGCCCAAAAAACTGTCGATTTCGGAGGCGGGCTGGAAAGACTCGTTGCCGCGACAAACAACGAAGCAGACATATTTTCGAGCGATATGTTTATGCCGATTATTCATTTACTTGAGGAAGCCAGCGGTCAGACTTACCATGGTAGAGAGAAAACGCCTATGAGAATAATTGCCGATCACCTTAAGGCAGCGACATTTATGCTTTCAGAAGGACTTATTCCCGGCAATAAACAGCAGGGTTACATTCTCCGGCGGCTGATTCGCCGCTCGGTTTTGAAAATCTACCAGTTGGGAGTAAAAAAATCAATACCAGAGCTAGCCTACCAGATATGTCAGGCAGTTGGTAATACATATAAAGATTTTTATAAAGAGGTGGATCCGACAAGAAAAGAGTTTAGAGTTGCTATCAAAATAGCACTTACAAAAGAAATAGCCAAATTTGAACGTACACTTGATATGGGAATGAAGATGTTTGAACAGCAACACCGGATTGACGGTGAGGTGGCTTTTAACCTTTATCAATCATTCGGATTTCCCTGGGAACTGACCGTCGAGCTGGCTGCGGAACGGGGGGAAGCAATCAGCATCGATGAGATCAAACGCGAGTTTGCCCGACACCAGGAGTTATCGCGACTAGGTTCAAAACCCAGATTTCAACTCGACAACACTGACAAGAATCATTAATATATATTCTCGGTTATGAAACTTCTTTCCTTTTTTGCAAATTTTTCCAGAAATAAAAAAAAGCATGAATATATTTTTGCCATGGCATTGGGAAAAGAAAAACTGAGCGCAGCCGTATGGTATGTTCGGGGTGAAGGGGTGGAGATTGTTAGTTCTCATAGCTTAACTTACAAAGGCAGCTGGGATGAAATTATTTCCGCGGCCGACACGGCTTTGTCAACTGCCTCGGCTGAAATTCCCAACGCCGACTCAATCACAAATGTCATTTTCGGCTTGGCGCCGGAATTTGTTGAAGGTGAACGGATTATCAGTCAGCATCTGGCCGAGCTTAAACGCCTGTGCCAGGAATTGTCGCTGGCGCCGCTTGGTTTTGTGGTGATTCCAGAAGCCCTTATTTATCTTCTTGGTAAAGAAAACGGTATTCCCCAGACTGCTATTTTAGCCGAAATCGATAGTTCGTCGCTGACAGTCTCACTTTTTAAAGTCGGTAAATGTATAAGTTTTACTACCCTGGCCCGGAGCGAATCTATAAGTCATGATTTCGAGACCGCCCTGGAAGCCTTTAGTGGGGTTGAAGTTTTGCCTTCAAAAATTATTCTTTACGGTGGTGCAGTTCCCCTGGAACAAATCCGGGAGACACTCATGGAGTATCCCTGGAAAAACAAATCAGCTTTTTTGCATTTTCCTAAAATCGAAATTTTAGCTCCTGATACGATTGTGGAAGCCATCGCGGTTGCCGGCGCTGCCGAGCTTGCCGGAAATACGCTCTCGCAAGTCACTGTCCCGGTACAAGAGAGCCGCAAACCGCCAACTGAACCCATAATGGCCAAACAGCCCGGCGAAGATTTCGAGGTAAAACCGAAAAACGGAGAAAAAGCCATGCCCTTAGCAGCCAAACAATCATCGGAAACGATGTTCGGATTTTTAAAAGATCAAGATGTCGCGCTTGCGCCGAGAGCCGATGATGAAAAAAATGAACCGGCCGGTTCATATAAACCTGCCCGATTTACTATGCCTTCATTTTCACTCGAGCAGTTTCACTTGACCCGCTTGCCCCGACCAACACTACGCATTGCCCTGGTATTGATTATTCTTTTGGCGGTTCTAGTTGGCGGGATAGGGTTATCGCTTTACTGGACCGTTCCGGCAGCGACAGTTAAAATCCTGGTCGACC
>CAZUUL010000142.1:0-3066 GCA_964623155.1 uncultured Gammaproteobacteria bacterium | reverse complement strand
TTACCAGTATGACTGTCTGTCACGTTATTGGTGTGATTAACCGCTACATCCGAATTGTTGGCTTCAACTGTTGAATTGTGGGTGTCAATAACATTACCCGCAGCTGCTGTGCCATCTCCGGTATTGTTGCTGGCGTCATTGTTGCCTGAAGTCAGATTGACAGTAACATTTTGATTTAGCGTGTAGTTGTTGGTCAAAGTCAATAATTTTTGTTTGATCCGATCAATCTTGCAGTTCACGCTGGAGTCGCTCCCCGTACCTGAAACATTACAGGTGCCAGCCAATGCTGGAACAACAGACAAGGCAACCAAAGCAACCGTTATCGTTGTTGTTGTGATAAATTTCTTAACCACTCTAGATTCACCTCCCTTCGCTATTTTTCCCACAAAAAAACACCCGCTCCTCATATAAGAGGCAACGAGTGCAGTCGTGGGCAGTAATTGTCACTCATGGGCAGTTAGATTAAAAAAGCAACCCTTTATTGTAATTTAAAGGATTGCCTCCGTTTGCGGTTATCAACCTTAATAGGCTATCAGTTTATACAGATACCATTCTTTTTGTCAAGACCCATAATTAAAGAAAATCCAGTAATCGCATTGTATTAGCATGCTATACTCTCAACAACTTTATGAAACAGTGGCTTATAGATTTGTTAAAACAGTATTTTTTCTTGCTCTTCCCTTTTATCGTCGTTTTCAATGCGACGCTATATAACTCGGCTGACTCTGATCTTGGCTGGCATTTAAAATACGGGGAGTATTTTTTTAAACACGGTTCTGTTCTCCGCGACAACATTTTTTCGACTTCAATGATTTCCTACCACTGGATCAACCACTCATGGGCAACCGACCTCATCACTTACCTGGCTTTCAAAAACTTTGGTTTTTTAGGACTTACGATATTAGGCGGATTAATCATTGCTTTAACATTCTATTTTTTCTCGCAAGCTGCAAAACTTTCGTTTTGGGGAAAAGCCCTGGTTTTTCCTGTGCTCATTTATTTTGAAACCCCATTAAACATTGTTTCCTTTCGGACGCAACTTCTTAGTTTGCTGGGCATCGGCATCTTATATTATTTGATTTCCCGATTTGAGCAAGGTGAGAGAAAATTTTTATTTTTTACTATTCCCCTGTTTTTTGTCTGGGCCAATATTCACGGCGGATTTGTCCTGGGCATGCTGATTTTTTTTGCCTGGATATGGCTTTACTTAATTCAACAATTTTTTTTAATAAAAAAAACCAACTCGTCAGAGAAGGTAAAGACTGTCAAGTTTTTAGCAATACTTTTTCTTTGTGGACTACTGGTAACACTCATTAACCCATTTGGAGTCGGCATTTATTCGGAAACGCTGCATCACTTTGACAAAACGTGGCAGCAATACATTATAGAATGGCTGCCGTTTGACAAGTTTAGCCAGTTGTGGTGGCAACTGATCATTTGGGGTGGATTTTTGGCAGCGGCAATAACCGCAATATTTAAAAAAAAACTCTTTCGCGCCAAGTTCCCTTACATCGCGATTGCCTTGATTTTTTTCCTGCTTTCTTTTTGGATGCGGCGCTATGCCTGGCCCATGTATTACCTTTCTATCCCGGTCTTGCAGCCGTTGACCGAGCTGGTAGGCTTTAAAAACTCCAAACTGAATATATTGGTTTCAAGTACAATTCTTATACTTTTTTATTCATTGATAACGTTTGCCAAAAATCCTCGGGAACAGTTTTTGGCAATGAACTGGAATAGATACTGCCGACAATACGTTTCCTGCTCGGCAAAAGCTGCAGAGTATATCATAAATCATCGCCTAACCGACCGGCTGCTCACTTTTTATAACTGGGGCGGATGGTTGATTTGGAATTATCCGCAGATTAAACCTAGCATTGATGGTAGAATGCCTGCATGGATTGATGACCGCGGTTACAGTGCGTTTGTTGATTACTATGCTTACGAACAAAATTGGCAGGATATTGACAACTCAGGTTTTGACGTGGTCTTTATGACGCCTAAAAAAATGCTTTATAACCGGCTCCTGGAATTGGTCAAAGAAGACAAATGGCAGCTGGTTTACAAAGACGCCTATTCGGGGGTATTTGTGCGGAAAAACGCCCCAAAGTTACAAAAATAATTAAAGCGTTCACAGAATTTGGAGAAAGGGTTGCGGGCTTTGTTGAACTTGGGCGTTGGCGTCGGAGTTTGGGGCGAGTTTGTAGACGAAGGGACTGGAGTTTGAGTCGGGGCGGTCGGCCGAGGAGTCGGTGTTGGTGTGGCCGATGGTAAGGGAGTTGGAGTTGTGGTCGGCAGCGATAATGTTCCGGTTTCGGCTGCCAGACTTTTGTAAACATTAATTCTTCCGTAAATCCATAGCGATCCGCTGCCGGTAATTCGATCGCTATTTTTTTCAATCAGCTCCCGAACTTGGATATTGCTAATATTACCTGCGCTAAACAGCAAAGCCGCCAGACCGGCAACATGAGGCGAAGCCATAGACGTTCCGCTGGCGTAACCGTAGGACAGACTGTTTCCCAAAGAGTGAGAAGAGGTCGGCAAAGTGGAATAGGTAGAAACTCCGGGAGCAGCAACGTCTACCCACGATCCGTAATTGCTGAAAGAGGCTTTGTTATCGTTCTGGTCTGTAGCTGCTACGGCAATGGCATTGATGTAGTAAGCCGGATATGATGGTGCATTAGAATTGCTGTTTCCGGCCGCAGTCACGATAATGCTACCTTTACTCCAGGCATAATTAATCGCATCTTCTAGCATCTTGGAAGCGTATGGCGCTCCTAAACTCATGTTTATCACTTTGTCTCTGTGATCCGCAGCCCAGGTAATTCCCTGAGCAATCCACGAATATGAACCGCTGCCACCATCACCCAGAACTTTGACGTTTTCCAAACGAACGTCATAGCCTACACCTGCTACACCGGCATCATTGTTTGTTCCTGCGGCAATAATTCCTCCAACATGGGTTCCGTGGCCAAAACGGTCATCAACCGTCGGACTGTCGCTAAAGTTGACATTGCTGTCAACTTTAGAAGACAAATCGGGATGCTCCAAGTCTATACCAGTATCCAA
>CAZUUL010000141.1:0-3100 GCA_964623155.1 uncultured Gammaproteobacteria bacterium | reverse complement strand
TTACCTAAAATTATGAAAATAGGTAAGAGCAGAGAAAGAAACCGCAATGCAACTCTATATCTGCCGGATGGATTTGTCAAGATGGCGCGAAAATGTCTGTGATTGACAATCGACTAGCTATGAACTATAATTGGTTCATTATAAACTATTAATTGGTTCAACTTATTTAGGAATTTCTATGAAATCAATCACCATACATAACCTCGATAATTCACTTGATATCCTTATCAGAGAGCAAGCAAGAAGACAAGGTACAAGTCTTAATCGCACCATCAAGAAGCTTCTTAAAGAATCTCTTGGTATAGCCCCGGACGAGGTCAAAAAAAGACAGGTCGAGTTTAGAGATATCTTTGCCACTTGGTCGAAAAAGGATGAAAAAGAGTTCAATTTCAAAGCTAAATTTTTTGAAAAAGTTGATAGCGAAGATTGGTTATGAGAAAAATCTTACTTGATACCAATGGCTATACTAAATTTCTTTTAGGCGATAAGGCTATTCTTGAAGAGTTAGGCAAAGCTGATAAAGTATTTATTTCAACGATCGTTTTGGGAGAATTGTTTGCTGGTTTTCAGGGTGGTACGCAAGAAAGTAAAAATAAAAAAATGTTAGAAAAATTTTTAGCCAAATCTCGAGTGGAAATAGTACCGGTTGGTCAAGAAACAGCAGAAATTTTTGGGGAAGTAAAATACAATCTGCTTCGCCGTGGAACTCCCCTACCTATCAATGATATTTGGATAGCCTGTTGTGCTATTGAAGTTGGTGCAATAGTCATATCTTATGATGAGCACTTTGCAAAAATTCCGGGAGTTAGAATTTGGAATGGTTGGCAAAATTAGGTATAGTGTCTGCCGGGTAGTAACCAATCTTGGCAAATATCAGGACTCAAAACACTTACACTTCCATATAACTTGGCGCATTGTCTCAGAGCATTCATTGGTAGCTATGGCCGTTGCAAAAGTACTTGCCACTGCTATGGTAGATCAACTTCTTGCCGAGAAGGGGCAAACAGAAAAATTTGACTTGGGTAGTCTCGATACTTGGGAAAGAGAAAGACTCAAGTCACAGGCTATCGAGGAAGTTGTTGTTGGGACGGGCCTCCAGGATGTCTCCAAACGCCAAGAAATCGAATTTAAAGGTTTAGCAAAAAAAAGACGGAGGCATTGCCCAACAACTACAAATGATTGAAAATTTGGTTAACGAGGGTTTTGGGATTGAGACTGATTTGGCTGCAGTTCAATCCCAGCCTGAACTCGCCGCAGGAGTCTATGAAAGATTACTTCAGACTAAATTAAAAGCAAGCTATCAGAAGGAGTTTGGTAAAAGTTTTTCCTGGTATGGCAATGTCGAAACAATATTGGCTTGTGCCAAGTCAGCCGGGATGCCAGTAGTCTCCTTTCCTAAAACTCCCAATGGTCATTACCTCCCCACTTTAGCCCAACGGATTGCAAATTATGCTGATAAATTGGTAGAACATACTGGTTTGGTTGATAGCCTTGAAAAACGTCATCAGGCAGTAGCCATTAGATATTCACCAAGACATGCAGTAGATAAAGAATATGCCTATGCAGCTCGGTGCGCTGATGAATTTGCTAATTTAGGCCTTATACTCGGTATTACTAGCGGAGATCAGATTCCGCTGTATGTTTTAAACACAATTACAACGCAGGTAGAAAAAATTCTCTAAATCCTGCAGAACAAAATCACAATTTAGGCAATATCTGGCAAGATTAGGCAAACAATACGAATTTATGTCTCATACAATAATAGCCCTTTAAGTCTGCGCAATTCCTTCTTAGTTTGCCAGATTTTTATCAGTTCCTCAAAATTTTCATCAGGTTTTTGCATGAGTTTTGCAAGATAATCAATTTCCTCTAGCTGGTCTTTGGTGATGTCTGGAAACGTTTCTGGCATTACCATAGCTGGATGATGAAGACAAGTAAGGAATTTCATTGTGTCATAACTTTTTCATTATTGTAGACAATTCTCAATCAACTAAGAAACTGGTCAAGAAACAAAATTGGCACTGTATCTTTTTGCCGAACCTTTTTAAAGTGTTCATCATTGGTGATAAAAACATCTACCTTATTTGTAATGGCTGTTGCCAGTTGAACAGCATCTGGAGTTAAAAGATGGTAGATTCGCCGGAGTTCGGCAGCTTTTTCCGCCAATGTTGAACCTAGGTCAACAATTTCCAGGGCCGGTTGAATAAAAAAGAAGCTTTTGATAAAACTCAGTTTATCTCCATCTTCGTCAAAACCTGGAAAAGAAAGTGTTTCCAAGTAGGAAATAACTGATGTCTTGACATAAGTTGTCTTATCCGCAATCTTTTCGATAATAACTTCGGAGAGAAACACATATGGCTGGGTATCATGAAAATAATAGCTAAATACCAATGAGTCAATTGCTATCACGTTATAATCTGCAATAGCTTGTTTGAAAGCCTTAAACATTCTACTTTTTATCCCATTCTTCCTCGAAAGTGGCATGTGCTTTTTTAACTCCTCCGGCCATGTCTATTTCATTTTTTAGCATTCCTTTAGCTTTTTTCACCCATTTACCATTCTGTGGAACTAAGGAAAGAGCGTATAGTCCCGGGATAAAAGCCACTCTGGAGCCAGGCCTGAGACCCAGTATTTGGCGAATTCTTTTAGGAATGGCGATCTGACCTTGAGAACTGACTGTAGCCGTCTGCATATGAACGTCACCTCATTTTTTTACTTTTACACTAAAATTAAAACAATGTCAAGAATTTTAAAATTCTACTTCCCCTGGATTAGATTCCAAAGATGGGCCAGGACAAAACCAACGCCATAACCTACAGCAAAGGTCACAACGATTAAAACTAGCGCTCGGGTGGCTTCAAAATTGCCCACGATCAAGGGGTTATTGAGAAAATGTATCCATGTAATCCAATCCAAAAGTGGTTGTGCAAAACCAAGCAAAACCAGCAATGACCACAAAAGGTGCATACCGCCGGCAAATGTACCTAGCACAAGACCCACGCTTGACGGTTTAAGCCGCTTCATACGATCACCTCCTTCGTTTTGTTTATACCATTCTTAACTGATTTTGCGAAAAATAATGGTTCTATCAACTCACCAT
>CAZUUL010000140.1:0-3109 GCA_964623155.1 uncultured Gammaproteobacteria bacterium | reverse complement strand
CAATACGAGCCATATTTTTTAACCCTGCCTCTTCTTATGTTTCGGATTGGTACACACGACATAAAGTTTTCCCTTGCGGCGAACCATTTTGCAATTTCGGCAGATAGTTTTTACTGATGCTTGAACTTTCATATTATTTAAATCTGTAGACAATTCTTCCTTTGGTTTTATCGTATGGCGTCATCTCGACTCTGACTTTATCTCCTGGCATGATCTTTATGTAGTTGATACGCATCTTACCTGACAAATGACAAAGTATTGTGTTGCCGTCTGTAAGTTGCACACGAAACAGGGTATTTGGTAAATTCTCAACTACAACGCCTTCTATTTCAACTGCTCCTTGATGTACCATGAAAAAAAGAGCGTGCTACTGCCAGAAAATTGCACATGTGACACGCTTAACCTATATTGTAACAAAACTGAACCGTCAGGTCAATACAACAGGTGATTTTTGGCCGACAAGTACCGTCTGCTCAAAAAGCCCCGAGAGAGAACCGTCTCTGGTTCGGATAGTCCACCCGTCAGAGTCGTAAATAATCTCTGGTTTGCCTTTGGCATAAATTACCTCGATAGCAAGAGTCTCGTCCTCTGTTAAAAGCGGGGTCTTTTCCAGGGGTAATGAAAGATATCCTGGGACCTCCGGCGCTTGATGAAGTTTGTTGCCAATACCGTGCCCGACCAGAGCTCTGATAACTGAATATCCTGATTTCTCAATCACTGTCTGGATTGCCTGTGAAATATGGCCAACCCGATTGCCAACCCGGGCAGAGTCAATTGCCAACTTTAGAGCTTCTTCGCCAGTCTTTAAGAATTTTTTCTTGTCATTATCTGATTCTTTACCGGAAATTCCGACAATTTTAGTCCAGGACGTGTCAGTATGAAAACCTTTGTAATACATGCCGACATCGATTCCCACAATATCACCGTTTTTAAATGGCACGGATGAGGGAATACCGTGGACGATAATGTCGTTAGTACAAATGCAAGTCGTCCAGGGGTAACGGGGAACCATTTGAAAAGATGGTTTGCCACCCGCGGCAAGAATGAGTCTTTCTGCTAATTGGTCAATCTCCCACCCTGTCTTTCCAACTTCAACTTCGCCAAGAAGGCTATCACGAATTCCGGCCAGCTTCTTTCCCCCCTCTTGCATTGCGCTTATTCTTTTATTGCCAACGCTCATTACTTTAATTGCTCCTTAAATAGTTGAAGTTGATGATAAAAATGTTCTATCGAACCTTCGTTTTTTATCAAATAATCTGCTATGGCAATGGGTGGACCCATGTGTAAGTTAATGAGTTCAGCAACGTCTCGTTCACGTGCTTCTTCAGTTGTTAGAGGTCGTATTTTTCTTTCTGACAACCGTTGATAGCGAATCTGCGGTGAGGCATAGATTGCAAGGAGAATAAGGTTAGCAAATTTTTTTTTCAGATAGACGTACTCTTCCCAACTTCTCAACCCGTCAAGTACTACAAACTGATGCTTATTTGTTGCTTCGAGAATTTTTGGCTCCATTTTAATGGCGAAAGCTGCCATCCCCAAATCTTTTCTTAATTTCTCGCGAAACATTCGCTCATTTTCTTCATTAAGAACAAGGTTTAAATCTTTAAGCCCTTCGTCAGTAACTGTTCCGAAGCGTAGAACAGGAACCACCTTATTTTTAAAGAAATCGGCTGCCAGAGTTTTCCCCGCTCCTGGCACGCCAACAATAGCTACGATCGTCGCGTTACTTTTTGCCATTTTTTTTCTCTTTTTTAACAAGCGGAGAAAGATATTTCATAATCTTTGCCGTCACTTGCTTGATCGGAAGCTCACCATTGACTTCAACTACAAGCCGCTGCCTGCGATAAAATTCCAATACCGGTTCAGTCACTTTGTGAAATAATTCAATTCGTTTGCGAACTGCAGCTAAGGTTTCGTCCTCCCGGACTTCTCCATTGCGGTATGATAACCGCCATAGAGCTTCTTTATCAGACACTTTTAAGTAAATGACTACATCGACCGGCTTTTTGAATTTTTTAGCCTGGGTTTCTGTCCGGGGAAATCCATCGAGTATCCAGCCCTTTTGATACTCGGGTTTAGAAAGATATTCATGAATAATCGGCAGCGTCTTGGCATCGGGTATTAGGTAGCCAACGTTTAGAGTTTCCTTCACATAGCGGCCCCAGCGGGTTTTCTCCTTGGCCATTTCGCGAAAAATATGGCCGGATGAAAGATAAGGAAGACCCAAGTTTTTAGAAAGTGCACTTCCTTGCGTCGATTTCCCTGAACCCTGTATGCCCATTAAAATAATATTCATAAACTTTGGATTTTACTCTTTCAAAAAGCCTTCATAACTTCGCATCACCAGTTGTGCCTCAAGCTGTTTGGCAGTCTCAAGTACCACTGATACAACGATCAGGATTCCCGTTCCCCCAAGCGAAATGGTTGTCAAAGATGGAAGAAAGCGCTGAACAATAAAAGGTAAAATAGCAATAGTCCCTAAAAATACCGCTCCAGCTAGAGTGATTCGGGTAAGAATATAGTTGAGATAATTTGCGGTCGCTGTTCCCGGTCTGATTCCTGGGACAAAACCCCCGTGTTTCTGGATTTCTCCGGCAATTTTAGTCGGATTAAAAGTGACAGCAGTATAAAAATAGGTGAATCCAATGACTAAAAGAAAATACATGCTATTATAAGGCAGGCTTCCGGGATTAAAAGAAGCGGCAAGCACTCTGGCGCTATTTGCAATAATTGGATTGGGCGCGTGCTCTAAAAACCTACCGATTATCGACGGCAAAAGCACCAATGAAACAGCAAAGATTATGGGGCTGACGCCGGCTTGATGTATGCGCAGGGGAAGATAGGTAGTGTTACCGCCGTACATCTTGTTTCCACGGATGCGCTTGGCATATTCCACCCGGATTTGCCGGGCGGCTTCGTTCATAAATACCACAGCCGCCACAACTACTATTGCCATAACGGAAAAAATAACCATATCAAAAATACTTTCACTGGTAAAAGTTGACAGAGTTCTTCCCAAAGCCACCGGCAACTGACCAATAATACCGACAAAGATTAAAAGCGATATGCCGTTGCCGATACCGTATTCAGAGATAAGCTCACCCAGAAA
>CAZUUL010000139.1:0-3126 GCA_964623155.1 uncultured Gammaproteobacteria bacterium | reverse complement strand
AAAATATCATCTTAGTTTGACCGAAAAATGGTCTTGACAAAGGGGACAACTTTAGGTTCGGTGATGGAAACTTCGTCAACGCCAGAGAGAATCTTGAGAAAATCATTGCTAAACGTGAAGCGGTGCAAGAAACAGAAGAGGAAATATTGCCTGAAGAAAATATTCAAATTTTTCCTTAAGGTACACATTTGCTAGTGTATTACCAAAGAGTCTATTGTATGACAGAAAGAAGAGATAACTTTATTGCTTTTGCCAGAAATGAAATTGAGCGCTACAAGGCAGGAGAACGTGCTAGACCTCCGTCTATAGGCGAGCTAGTTGAACCTTTTGAATTCAATTACAGTACTGGATGTAAATACCTTAGCGAAGAAGGTCTTAACATTGCGGGTCTCGTCAAAGGAAAACTGAGTGAAATCGTTACTCGGGAAATAACGCTTTTTCAAGCAGGAGAAATCGATCATTTTTCAACCATTCCAGAACTTGCTCAACGTGTAGGAAGGGAAGAAGTCACAGTCAGGCATCATTTAGAACAAACAGGTCTATTCCAACATAGATCACGGCTGGAAACTTCAACTCATCTTGAAAATCTCTTACCATCAGAGGATTTTGCCTGGCTCTTGGGAGCACTTGCTGGTGGGGGGTGGGTTCAAAAATATGAAATATCTCTAACTAGTTACAGTGAAGAATTACTAAGCAAATTTAAGTCAATCGGAGAAAGACTTTTTAAGCTTAACGGGCATGAGTATATCGACAAAGTAAATCAAGATGGAAGATTATACAAAAAGATTAAGTTTAGTAATAAGGAAGCTGCTGAAGCATTGGGATATCTGCATCCCGACCAGTGGCCAAGAACCATTCTTGATAAGCATCCATGGATACACACGCATCCAAATTATATCTGGAAATTTCTTGAAGGACAGTTGGAAACTGGGGTAAGCATTGATACAAAAACAAATAAAAGAATGAACTTTAATACTCATTATCGAGCCGTAGCAAACACAATCGCAGATATGCTGGTTCACGTAGGAATTAAAAAACCCACGATAAATCCAGATAAAAACACACGAGAAGGGATAAAAGGAATCACTGTTTCAAATATAAAAGATCTTAAAGTGATTGCCGAACATATACATTCGGTAATACCAGAAATTGAAGACAAGCTGCAATTTTATCGGGATCTGCCAGAGGCTAAACCACGGGCTGAAATTAGATCAGATGAGGAAGTAATTGCTGAGTGGCGTAGGTTAACCAATGATCTCCAACGACCCCCACTGTCTACTGATATCCAAAGGCTCAAAAGAACTGATGACACAAAATTTAGCCACCATGTTTATATTAATAGGTTCGGTGATGGAACCTTTACAGGAGCAAAAGCCATACTAGATAGAATTGTGGCAGGTGAAAAAATTCTAGCACAAGATTATAAAACACCAGCAAAGGCAGCCTCAACTGAGCTAAATGAGTCTGGACAAGAAGTGCAAATTTTTCCTTAATTTACCACAAGGTGTCCCCTTAGAGTGTCAATTAGTGGTCTTTTTTTGTGAGTCTTGGACCTGTTGAAACATCTTTGACGCTAAAACCTTGGCTTTCGATTTCTTTTCTCACCTTATCCGCCTCCTGCCACTTTTTTTCTTTGCGCAATATTTCTCGTTGTTGGACCAGAGCCAAAACCTCTTCAGGGATTTTGCTTGATTCTTGATTCTTGATTCTTGATTCTAATTGTAGTCCCAGCACCTCATCAAAATCCATAATCAGATCGGATTTATCCTGGTCGGGAATATTGCTTTTTATCACTTGCCAAACAACAGCAAGTGCTTCTGGCATATTAAGATCTGAATAAATAGCAGCCACAAATTTTTCCCTGAAAGAATCAACTTGTGCTAATTTTTCTTTTGACAACTGCCGGCGGACTCCGATTTCAGTTCGATTGTTCGAATAATCGAAGTAAATTGATCTTAATTTGTCCAGGGCTGTAGCTGCAGCCTCAAGTGCAGTCCAAGTAAAGTTCATTACCTGACGATAATGAGTCTGTAAATATAAATAGCGCAAAGCAATTGGATCAAAACCACGCTCGATAATATCTGTCATCTTATAATTATTTCCTAGAGATGTCGACATGCGCACTCCATCAATTAAAACCATCGCCCCATGCAACCAATAATTGACAAATTTTTTTCCGGTCGCGCCTTGACTTTGGGCAATTTCGTTGGGGTGATGGGTAGATTTAATATCTTCCCCACCAACATGAAAGTCAATGGTTCGACTTCGCTCACCATGAAAACTCGAGTTTTCAAAAGCATTAGCCAAATATTTCAAGCTCATCGCTGAACATTCTATATGCCAGCCCGGAAAGCCTACTCCCCAGGGACTATTCCATTCCATATCTCGCCGCGAAGCGGCGTCATCCAAAGCCGGGTCAAAGCCTCTCCCCTGCGGATAACTAAATCTCCACAAAGAAAAGTCTCTTGAATTTTTCTTTTCGCGATTGACCGCGACTCTTGCGCCGGCTTTTCTTTGATCTAAATCTGATAATTCACCATATTTTTTGCCGCTTGCTTTTTCGTAAGCTAGGGTATTAAAATAAATACCGTCAGAAATTTTATAAGTTAGGCCTTTTTCCTCCAACCTTTTTATTAATTCAATTTGTTCCGGAATATGATCTGTGGCTTTGACAAATTGGCTGGGAGGCAAAAGATTCAATTTAGTAAAATCTTCAATAAATAAATCGCTGTAAATTTTTGCCACTTCCCAGGCAGTTTTTCGCTCACGTTTGGCAGCTTTAACCAACCGATCCTCACCTGTATCGGCATCACCCAAATTATCACCACTTAAGTGGCCTACATCAGTAAAGTTCATGATGTGGGTAACTTGGTAACCCTGGTATTTTAAAACTCTAAACAAAATATCAGACAGGGTATAGGTTCTGAAATTGCCAATATGTTTGCGGTCATAAACAGTCGGACCACAAGTGTACATCCCGACTCTCGTTGGCTTGATTGGTTTAAAATCTTCAACTTTTCTTGAATAGCTGTTGTAGATCCGCAGCATATATGTCTATTGTCCCGGCGTCTTTCCCATCTCCACATGTGCCATTTTTCTTCTTTGATAAGCACCCAGGTCGCCACG
>CAZUUL010000138.1:0-3130 GCA_964623155.1 uncultured Gammaproteobacteria bacterium | reverse complement strand
AAAATATCATCTTAGTTTGACCGAAAAATGGTCTTGACAAAGGGGACAACTTTAATCCGTTGATAACACATCTGTAAATTCATCACCTAAGATTTCTTCAACTACCTCCCTACTCCGGCTCTTTTTGTAGAGGAGAAAGTGTACGTCACGGTTTGAGAAACTCCAGTGATACCCGTTCTTACCATTTTCTCTCCCTCCTGTTTCAACGGATGGTTTTCCTAACCATCCTCCACAATCAGGACAGTAGTCATAACTGTGAAATACCTGCTTCGTTGGGACATCGAGTTTTCGGGCATAGCCATGATCGCGTTTCTTTCTCTTAGCGTTGTTTTTGCTTTTAACGTTTGGTTTGACCCAGGAGGGCAGAGGTAGTGTAGGTTTTGGACCTTGATCGTTTAACCGTTCTTGGATTTCTGCTAATCGAATTTCCAATGCTTCAATTCTATCCCGTTGGTCGTAAATGATACGGATCAGTTCTCCCTGGGAAAGCTCGTTTAAGTTGTTGGGCAGTGACATGAACTATCTACGCTAGCAGAGTCAGAACAACAAAGTCAAATCCAGAGGTTTGTCAGTAAGTGTGAGCTCTTACGATTTACTAAATAAATCTTGTCAGTGAACATGCAGTTTGTTAAAATAGGATTCGTTAGGTTTGCCGGGATGGTTTAGCCACATACAATTTGCTGGCATAGCTCAGTCGGCAGAGCGCAATCTTGGTAAGATTGAGGTCTCCGGTTCGATCCCGGATGCCAGCTCCAATTGAGAAATCGCGGCGCTAGCAAAGCGAACTTCTTTAACAGTTGCCAAAACTGGTTCACTTTTTGAATATTGCTTTTGATTTTATTTTTGTAAACAGCGTAATAAGCCATATTAAATTACTTTCTTAGTTTTGTAATAAAAATAATCTTTATCAGTCGCATAGTATTCTCTGTATTGATTAAGTGGATCTGGATCAAATTTAACAATGTGTAAAGTATTTGGATCTTTATTGTTGGTTTTGTGAATTATCCCAAGAGGCGGGTTAACAAAATATGAACCACCCATTATTCGATCTGAATAAAAACTTGATTTATACTTACCTACAGAATTAACAAATAGGAGTGCGAATGAATTTTCATAAGCTCTAGTTATTCCCAGTGCAGTGTAGTATTTTTTTTCCAAAGAAAATGAATATTTAGCTTGGAGAGCATTTCCACCAATCCCCCAGAAAGACGGTATAACAACCAAGTCTACTTTCTTGGCATACTTTCTAAATACTTCAGGGAGAATCAAATCCCAGCAAATCGCCAAACCGACTTTTGTTTTTCCTATTGTAAAAACCGCTATTTTATTATTCGATTCACAAATATAGTTCTCATTATAAATAAGAGCCTTCTTGTTATACTGAGTCAATAGTTCTCCATTTTTAATTACAACACTTGTATTTGAATATTTATCCCCTTGCTTCAAAAGAAACGACCCCATAACAAAGGTTGTTTTAGAATAAAATTTTGAAATCTCTTTTAGATAGGTAAGAATTTCATTTGATGAGATTTCTTTTTCGTAGTTATTTATCAAATCAAGCTTTAAAGGACCCGACAGAAAATATTCAGGAAAAACAATTAAATCCAGTTTTTTGAGATCTTCCCTATTTTTCTCAAGAAGATTCTTAACTTCCTCTAGATTTTTGTGAACCTTAAGGAACTCTGGCAAAAATTGAAAATAGCCAATATTAATAATCATATCCAATTAAGTTTTCATTCAGACAAATTGTTAAAATATCTATTTCTGTCAAATTTAACATCAGGTTTAACTTTTATTTTATATCCTCTGCCAACTACGAATGTAGGAGGATACTTCCTGCCTCGTTCTCCTTCGATTCTTAACTTTTTAATTCTCCGAAGCCATTCAACGTCATGCCCCAATTCTTTAGCCACTCTTTCAGGGCTTTTCTTTTGCCAGTTCATTCTTCGCAAAATTGGATCTAAAACATAACAACTTGCCCCATATAATTGTTCATCGTAAATACCCAATTCGCTAATTCCTAGTTGTCTGTTTATTATATAGTCAGGAACTCTTAACATCTCTGCAATTTTGTAGACTTCCGATTTATAGAAATCTACAAAAGGCTGAAAATGACCTGCCGGGCCTCCAACACTAAATGCAGCGAGAATAAATTCTGTTCCGTTCGTTGTTCCTGCACAAATAGCGTTGTTATTGTCTGCTGCCTGATATAAAAGCGAAGCTCTTAACCTTGGTAAAATACCACTCAACTCCCATGGCTGAGATTTTGGAAAAACCTGATGAACAGCATCAACTAATGGACTTATATCAACATATTCATAATCAACACCCATATCTCTTGCCGATTGTATAGCAAACATCACATCTTGATATTCGACACCATTCATACTTCCTTGTTGGCTTTCGGGGGCTCTACCCATAATTAATCCTTTAATAAAATGTCTTGTTCCCGAAAGAGCTTCTTTACATAAAGCAGCAGTAGCGGTTGAATCAATCCCACCGGATAACCCAATTACAACCCCATCTAATTCAGGTTTCGAATACCCAGATATTTTTTGAAGTGTTTCTCTAACATAATCCCTAAGACTGTCTATAACTGGTTCGGGAATCCTTATTCGCTCTGGTCTAATTCTGGCTTCATGATTAACTTGCCCTGGTTCTGGAACGGGAAACCAAAACTTTACTTCAGGAGAAATTGGGGGTAATTCTCCTTGAGGACTAAAATCCCGTCTGTAATTTTCATTTTCAATTCTGCTCATATTTTATTTTTAAAAACTAAAAAGCTCTCAGGGCAGAGGCTAAACAACTATATAACAATGTATCGGTATTATAGCACAGAACAGGCCAAAATTCGTATAAAAAGAGTCATGATTTTTTACTAAAACGAGAGAATGATTTATTTGGGAGTATGTGTCGGTGCACGGGAGGGTGGGGCAAGGACAAAATTTCTCTTTTTCCCCTTCTTAATTTTCAAACGGCGCGAAAAATGGTGCGGGAAGAGGTGGCTGCGGCGATTCCTTTTCCCCTTAAACCTTTACCCGCCTCTCGAGGGCCTTTTCCTCGGAACGTCTGACGTTCCTCGCCGCAGCCGCCGACGCTATGATTTGTCAGTGATTTTTGATAAAATAAG
>CAZUUL010000137.1:0-3144 GCA_964623155.1 uncultured Gammaproteobacteria bacterium | reverse complement strand
ATTTCTTCGATCGAAAATTCTCACTTCCCACCTCAACATCCCATTTCCCATTTCCCACTTCCCATTTCCCAATGATGGCTTCCTTTATCGCCTGATAACTTAACTCTTTAAGATTAAAAACTGTGGCTTCCCTTCCCAATTTAGGCCCACTATGAGCATCAGAAAATGAGAGGATTGCCCGTGTATCAAGTTCTTTTATGCGCCAATTCATGGCCGGATCACTTGACAATCCGGTTTCTATGGCATAAATGTGTTTAGCATAACTCCCAAAACATTCATCAATGGAATCAAACCCCGACTCTGAACCATAGAGAGAAAACCAGGGGGTCCAGCAATTGTGAACTGTTGCAAATTCACTGGTATAGGAGTTATCTTCTTCTACTTCCAAGTTGTATACCAGGCCACTGTATTTATCAAGTTCAATAGCCCGGATCGGTAAGTAAGCATAATGCTCATCCATCCAGCCATGACGTTTATCAAGTTTGGTAGCCACAGTTAAGAATTCTTCCTCCTTCAGTAAACCATAATTATCTTTAAGAAAAGCTAATCGCGATAAAATAAAATTATCGTTTCTTGCAGTTATTGTTCTATCCCCTAAATGATGCTTACCTCTATTTTGGTGATTTACTTGACTGTCAATATAAATAGATGGAATTATGTCCAAACGGAGAAAAATAACTTTTAACTGATTCATGAGTGTTCTCGATGAAGTATAACCGCGATCTCCCCGCCACCATCCCCGCACTAATTCTGCCTGGAGAATTTTTGGCAGAGTGAGGAATAATGAGTGAAGTTTTTTGGTTGAGGCACGGAAGGAAACTGTTGACTCATAGCAAAATCTCCTTAGAAATGTAGCAATGATTTTTGAATAGTAAACTAGTTCCTTACCATTAGTTCTTTTTCGTTTATATTCTCGGAAATGTTGCAGACCAAAAACTTCATACATTAACTGTTTGACGTCTTCAATATATTTCTGCTCCTTGAGGGCAAAGGCAAAAGAAATTCCCCCTTTTTTATCAACATAGCCTTCTGCCAGATAGTATCCAATCAACCTACAGAATGATTTGCCCACAGGAATTCGATTCTTAATTCTCGTTACTCGACTTGCATTCATCGTAAGCCAACTTTTACTAACAATAAATTTACCATCACTTGGAAGAAAATCAGACACAGCCAGAACACCCGGAGGGTTTTCATCAACTAATCTGGGAAAAAGTAAAACATCACCAACTTCCAGCTTGCTTGCTGCTATCCATGCTGGTTTATACGTCTGATAATGTTTAGCAGTGCAAACATTTACGTGTTTACCTACCGGCCGGCAGATATCGCCTGTTGAACGGCACTTTTTAACAGTTTTTACTGCCCAGTATGGATGTTCTTTTGTAGTTGTCAACCCGAGTGAAAAATACCATGGTTTGATTGTATAAATTGAACCATCATATGGCCTGCTATAGATCTTTTGAACTTTCCGGTAGCGACCTTTGTGTGTAAGTACTCTATCACCTTCTTTAATTCTACTTATCTCTGTTATACCAGGATTGGTGTGAATTGGTGTGTTTGGGAGCAAACAATGAGCTGGGATAATAAGACACGATGGATCAACCGAGAGCACAAGCTCCGCAACTTCAATCGATGACAGGCCAATGATCGGTCGGCCATCAGATAAAAGGTTTGCTCCCCGACGGGTAAGTTCAGCATTGATTTTTTCAACCACAGCAATCGACGGCGCCCAAATCAGGGTATGAATCCGCCTGCCCTTTCCACCTTGAGAATAAATACTGGAAATCTCGGTAGCTAAAAGGAAAAGAGGTGACATATTTTTATGTTCTTGATTCCCAGAACTCCCACTTCCTACCTCAACATCCCACTTCTCATTTCCCACTTCCCACTTCGTTTTATTATCTTTAAGTGCGAGTAATCCATTACCTAATTCCTCCAAATTTGCCTTAATCTCCCGAAGCCACATCGGATGTGTCCAGTCACCTGTGGCTATCAGATCAATGCCTTTACGCTTTGCCCAGACCGCGATTTCAGGCACAATCATAGCCTGGGAAACCGCCCGGCTGTATTTTGAATGAAGCTGAAGATCGGCAAGGATTTTCATATGTTTACTATGCCTTTACGCACCAAATTTTTTACTCTCCGTCCAACCCCTCGGATGATGCGCAGTGGCAGGCGCTGCTTTAACTCGTAACGGCCAGTAAATATTTCTCTTGCTAGATCTGGTCTATCTGTTATTACCCCATCTACTCCCAACTCAAGTATTTTTAATAAATCTCTTTCAGTGTTTACCAACGATGCCAAAACCAATACGCCTTCCTGATGAAGATCTTCAATTACGCGCTTATTCACTAAGGTAAAGGGGTCAAAAGTGATTGCGTCAATCAAATTACCCTTCACTCTCCAGACGATGATGGGACGGGCAATAAATTTTAACAGTTTTGGCAGAATAAACATCGAAACACGATACAATAAACTGTAGCGATTGACAAAAATATCTCTACTATTTTGGAATGAGAGAAAAAAAGAAGTCATACATTCAGGATAGAGTTCTTTAAACCGCCAAAGAATTGCTAAATTGCCCGAACCGACGACAACTTGCTTTTTTACAGCATATTTTTTTAAGATCTCGACAACATAAGTTTCAATCCCCGCTTGCTTGATATCAATGTGAAAACCAACCTGTTTGCCAAAGCGTTTGACCAGCTCTTCAAAAGTCACAAGGTCAGGTTTGAAAATTTTTGCTTGAGCAAAGGTAATTTTATCTAGCCAAAATTTACCATCAGCCACTTTGATTCCCCGGTTGTGATGCAAAACAATGACATGGTCAGCCGTCGCTAGCACATCGAATTCAAGTAGATCTGCTCTCATTGATATAGCAAGTTTTGCCGAGGCTAGGCTATTTTCGGGAACATAGGCCGAGGCACCACGGTGGGCGATGATAAGACACGGATGCTTCATGGTTCGAAGGATCATAAGCTTTTAATTTTGTCCAGGAACTTATTGATCATCTCGGGTCGGAATTCCCTGACCAGCTGATGCGGATAGCTCCGGTCAAACAACCGGAGCAGCTGGCGAATACGCATACCCCTGGTTAAGCGTTTTTGGTAGACATGACCGCCCATAGGATAGAAGTAAAGATCC
>CAZUUL010000136.1:0-3167 GCA_964623155.1 uncultured Gammaproteobacteria bacterium | reverse complement strand
GTTTCGCCGGAAAAAAAGACGAACACGGCAAAATTCAAATGCTTGCCAATTTCTTTATTATTCGGCTCATTTTGGCGACAGTTTTCGTTCTGCTGGTTTTAGCTCTAGCCATTTTTTTTGCAAAACCCCAGCTAAAGCAGGGACTGGTTCTAGCGAGTTTGATTTATGTTTTTACCTATCAGGCGACCGCGATTATGAGCTATTTCCAAAGCAAACTTTTGCTGGTTCGAAACACTATAGTTGATACTTGTGGCAAGCTCGTTTCTTTAGGAGTTATCGCCGGGTTATTTTTTTTCTCGCGCGTGAATCTTTCCACCGTCATTTTGGCAAATGTTACAGGCAGCGCTGTGGTTTTTTTTGCCATGATGACACTTTTAGTTTTAGAACTTAAAAGGCAGATTAGATTTAAGTTGTCGTTTTCTTACCTTACGCACATTTTCAGCTCAGCTTTTCCGCTTGCGTTTATTGCTTTTCTCAACCAATTTTTTTTCCGCTTAGATATTCCTCTGTTGGCTTATTACCGAAGCGGTCAGGAAACAGGTTTATACGCTTTTGCCTATAAACTGTTTGAGCTTTCAGCCTATCCTGGAAGTTTTATCACAGCCTCGGTCTACCCCCTGCTTAGTTCAGTCGCTCAAGGCGCTAAGTTCTGGCAAATTCTTTCTAAAAGTACATGTGTTATAACTGGTATACGTCCGGCTATCGGTTTAGTGGCAATAATTTTTTTTCCGTCGCTGAAATATTTGGCATTTGTAAATAAATATATATCTTCTTACTCCTATGTTATTATCCTCTTTATCAGCCTGCCGTTTTTGTCTCTGCAGGGGCTCTATGCTTCGGTTTTTATTCTTAAGTCGCGCCAGAAAATGCTGGCTGCCATATATTCTCTGGCTCTTGCTCTCAATGCTTTGCTTAATTTTGTTTTCATCCCAATCTATGGTGCAACTGCCGCGGCGATCATCACCACATTTACCCAGACCGCAGTTACAATTTTCCTGATGCTTAAAACCCGATGAAAAAAACAATCGGCATTGTCATTGTAAACTACCGGACTTACGAAAAGCTTGAGCGGGCGATAGAAAGCCTGCATGCCAGTCTATTGGCTAAAAATACCAGCATTTTTTTGGCTGTAGTTGATAGCGAGTCTAATCAGTCGAAACTAAAAAAAATCAAGCACCGCTACCCAAACTTAGACTACCTAGTATTTCCAGAAAATATCGGTTGTGGTAAAGCCTATAACAGTGGCGTTTTACATCTTAATGCCAAGTGTTCACCTAAATATCTTCTCCTTATGAATGCCGATGCCTGGATTGAGAAAGAAACATTGATGAAATTGATAAAACGGATGGACGACGATGAAAATCTGGCTGCTGTTTCACCCAAAATTCTCTTGCCCACCAGACCGGCGAAAATTTATTTTGCTGGGGGAAAAATTGATCCGCTGCGCATGAGCGGGGGACACCTTAATTATCGAGAAATCGATAGCGGAAAGTATGCATCCCACGGCGAGACCGATTTTATCAATATGGCGGTTGCCCTGTTGCGTACCCGCCCGGTTTTGAAAGTCGGTTTGTTTGACCCGGATTATTTTCTCTACTATGAAGACACCGATTTAAGCTGGCGGCTGGTAAAATCCGGATACCGTATCGCGGTTGAACTCAAAGCAGTTGCCTGGCATGATACTTCAGAAGAGAGTAACAGTGCTCGATCCCACTACTACCTGGCGAGAAATTTATTGCGCTTTATCAGGAAACATGCCTCTGTTTACGCACAGCTTAGGGCATATTTGGCAACCGTCAAAGAAATTATTAAAAAGACTATTGAATTGCTTGTTCATCCTAAAAAACGAATAACAAATTACTATACTATATTGGGTATTGTCGACGGTTTTTTAAATGTAAGCGGTCAAAAAGATTTTTAACTTATGACTATCGGTGTTGATGCAGGTTGCCTTGGTATTGCAGATTTCCGGAGTAAGACGGGGATATATCGCATGGCTGAAAATCTGTTGCGTAATTTACCGGATACGGGCGACCGCTTTATCCTTTATAGTTTCTACCCGATTGCCAAAGATAGCATGTGGTCTTTTGGTGAGAGATTTAAAAATAAAGTTATTCCCTGGAAAAAAGGCTGGCTGGATTTTGTCATTCCGGTGGCGAGTATGGTTCACGGTATCGACCTGTTTTGGGCTTTAAATCAGGCCATACCCTTTATTTTAGCAAAGAAAAAACTGGTTTTTGTTCATGATCTCGCCTACAAATTTCATCCCAAATTTTATAGTGCTAAGATGCAGCGCAGGAGCGCATACGCCATAAATCATGCTGATCATATTGTGACTTTCGCCGACGCAAGCAAAAAAGATATCGAAAAATTTTATCTAGTCTCTCCTTCTAAAATATCGGTTTGTTACCAAGGCTATGCTGATGAACTTTTTTTTCCGGCCAGCAGAAAAAAGCTCAGCATAGTTGCAACAAAGTATAATCTAAAAAAACCTTATTTTTTATTCGTCGGTTCATTAAAGCCGATCAAAAATGTTGCCGGCATTGTGAATGCTTTTTATGGATTCGATAAACACTGGTCTGGTTTTGAGTTGATTATGGTTGGCAATGACGCTAATTGGCAAGCATCACAAGTGAATAATTATCCGGGCATCCGCTACCTGGGTTTTGTCCCGGACGAAGATCTGCCAGCCCTTTATAGCGGCGCGCAGGCTTTCCTGCACCCGTCTTTATACGAAGGCTTTGGCCAACCGGTTATCGAGGCGATGGCCTGCGGCTGTCCGGCAATTGTTTCCAACAGGGGTTCTCTGCCAGAGTTGACAGGCGAATCGGCTATTATTGTTAATCCGGAAAAGCCAAAAGAAATAGTTGCTGCCTTAAACAGCATTGCTAAAGATAAACTTCTTAGGGACAAGTTAAGTACTCGGGGACTGGGGCAAGTCAGGCGGTTTTCATGGAAAACATTTGCTGGCGCAATAATGGCAATTAGTAATAAAATGAATCAATGACGATCAGCGCTGTTGTTCTTACAAAGAATTCTGAAGATACGATTAAGGCTTGTATATCGAGTCTTTCCTGGTGTACAGAGATAATCGTTGTTGATGACTATTCAAGCGATGCCACAGTTAGGATTGCGAAAAAAAGCGGTGCGATACTTTTTTTTCGGAA
>CAZUUL010000135.1:0-3195 GCA_964623155.1 uncultured Gammaproteobacteria bacterium | reverse complement strand
GTTGCCAGAGATCGCAATGCGCACAATGCGACAGACACATACCAAAACGCAGAAAAGCGCATAGGATTTTGGGAGAAAATGGGTTGGCGAACTGTGGGAACTACCCCGGATGGAAAGCCAATTAACGAAAAGTTTACTGCTGAAGATGGAGCAAGAGAAAGAGAAAATTTACCCAGTCTCAAAATAAATGCCAAAAATACTCTGCTTAGCTTTGTTCATAAACATCACGGTTATTTATTTAACCTACTGCATAATGCTTTAGGCAATAATCAAGCTGTTGCGCAAGAATTAGATGATTCTGCTATAAGAGAAATTACTTTGATTAATCAAGTTAAAAAGAGAGGCTTATATCCAGAAAGCTCTACTGCCCGAATGGACGCCCTATATCATTTGGCCTATGCGCTAATTAATAAATCAAGCAGATTTCATTTTTTAAAACCTCTCGTTAACAATTTACAAGAACCAGGCAAATTCTTTGTTGATTTGCACGCGGCCTATGTAGATTCACATCTTGCACAAGAAGTGGCTGAAACTTCGGAAGAGAATCGTATTTTCTCTTTCCGCCAATGGCTTATTAGCACGGGCCAAAAAGCCTTAATTGGAGAACAAGATCCGGTTACTGGTGAACGAAAACCGCTAAAAATTTATCCAACACCTTATTATGAAGGTTTAGTAAGAATGGCTGAGTTTTTGGGTCGAAAAGAAAACGGTATTGCAGGAAGCATTTATACTGGTCCCCCCGGTACGGGAAAAACAAGATTAGGGGTATTAGCAAATCAACTGGAAGGATTTGATACGCGAGTTATACAAATTCACCATTATGCTACTTTTATTGATCTTATTGGTGAACGAGCAGTGCAGGTGGGACTGGATAAAGCAACTTCTTATCAACAGCGGCTTATTGCGACCAAAGAATGGTTTAATGAGAATCCTGCCCAAGCTATAAAGGCATTACGTGATTTTTATACAGCCAAAAGAGATAAAGGCGAAATTACTGAAAGAACATTTGAAGAGTTTATGGGTAACTTTGTGATGGGAGATACAAAAGAAGAACTTGATATGCAAAACACCGATAAAGTTGCTAGTGGTTTTGAGCGCTACTTAAATTATCAAATAGCTGGTGCAAGCCTTGGGCTTGAAACCGGAAGTAATATAGATGAATGGGTAAACGGAGAACTGTTGCTTGCCATGTCCCAAGGTAAACGGGCGCTATTGGATGAACTTGATAAAGCAGGCCCATACTCACTAGGTGGTTTATTAACATTATTATCGCAATCACCAGGAGAGACATTTGCAGTCGGAGGCAAAACCGTAGATATTCCTGCGTGGTTTAGAGTAGACGCAACGGCCAATGTCGTGTCTTTAAATAGGGCTAGCAGCGATCAAATAGAAGGCAAAACGAAACAATATTTGTATGACCGATTTAACGTCATTCCCGTAAGCTATCCCCCCATTAAAGATGATTTAATGATTGCGGCAGTAAGACTGTCAGATAGAGCAGGAAATCTTAAAATCACGGAGGATGAGCAATGGCAAATACTGGGTGTGTATGCATATATGATTCCAGCATTAAGGCGTATATATGAAGTTAACCCCGATGTAGCTGCAGTATCCCATCGTCTCACTGCTGATTTTTGCAGTTTCTTGGTAAATCCCCAAACCGGAGAACGTACTCAAGTTTCTGTTGAACAAGCACTTAACATGGCTCTGTCAAAAATTCAAAATATTGGCAGCGATCAAGCAGGAAGTGGTGAACAAACAGGACTGCAAGCAATAAGGCAAGTTATCGATGATTATTTTAGCCTTTATCAAAAACCCTCGGAAATATCTTTGCAAAAACCCAAACCCAAATTTTCACTTGGTCCAGTATCCGCAAAATTGGTAGATAGTGCTTTGGCAAAAGTCCTTAGGTCTCCCCTAATGCGTGCAGCTGCAAATTATCAAGTTGAGGAACTGCCATTCACAGAAGAAAAAGAATTTCAAATGGTGCAGCTAAAACCAGAGCAAAGAGCAAAGATACGAGAAGCAACGCAGACAAAATCAAGGGAAGGATCAGATTTAGGCTTTGACATAGTTGTTGATCAAACTAGCGGCGGATACCAATTCACTCTCATGGGTGATAATCTACCACTACTTACAACACAAGTTTATCAAATCGAAGGTAAACCCCAGATACAATCTCTAAGCGCTGATGCCAGAACAGCTTTAATTACTACCCAAATAAGAGGAATGGATAAAAAACATAATGCGGTAGCCTGGTTTTGGGGAGAGTACCCTTCGGGGTTTGGTCTGGGTCTAATACCTGACATGTACACCAACATACAATTGAGCGCAGATGGTAAATTGGTTGTGGCTAATGACGCTAAAGGAGCTATTTATCTTTGCTCCACCAACGATGTGGATAAGGCAGACAACTGGTATCTACTTGAAGGTTACAAAGCAAAAGAATTGAGTTTATCACCAGACGGTCATTTTCTGCTGATTGAAGATGCCGATGGACGGCGTTCACGAGTGTTTGATTTACAGCGAATTAGTGGTAAATGGCCTAATGCACGTGTTAATGCTGATGATTTTTTTGAGGGCACAGATTACGAATTTGCCACACCAGACTTGATTGTAAAACGGGACAGCAATCAGGCAGTGCTTATTAGTCCCAAAACAGACCTTAACACATGGCTGGAGAAATAGGTTCTTATGAAAATCCGCAAAATTTATTAATTACTCGTCCAGGTGAAGCGAGAGTTGGGCAACCTGTTGAAAAAGAACAATGGAACAATCTTCTTACCTCACAAATTACAAATGTAGTCCAAAAAAGAATTGAATCATGGCCACCCTCTACCTGCACCAAAGAGCGTGAAGTTACTGGCACTGCAGGAGTTAAGACACCGGTTGGTAGAAGAATGCAGGTTGGTGCAGCACTTCGTGGACAATATCTAGGAGCAGAAAGAGTCTCTGCTGAAACCGTTGCAACTTCCGAATCAGTAGTAAATATTCCCATACTTCGCCTTCACCTGGCTCTTCCAGCAAGCCCGACAATACTTGCCTTTAGTAAATTTTACAAACGAGCAACTGAAATACTTGGGGTCTTGGATCAACTACAAGTATCTAATATTAATTCAGTATTAAAGTCGGCAAAAATCCAACTCTAATCCCGCAACTTTTCTTGACTAGAATGTAAAAAAGAGGCATAGTATC
>CAZUUL010000134.1:0-3230 GCA_964623155.1 uncultured Gammaproteobacteria bacterium | reverse complement strand
CTTAACCGCGCCAAATACTATCTATACAAGGGGGTGAATCTTGCGAGACTTTAGCTACCAGTAAAGTATACGTATTATATAATACCTACATTATGAATATTATGAATACAATGCAGATTTTTTTCCTAATAACTTTTACACGATTTATCCGATTTTTCAGTACACTACTTCATCTAGGTGTCGGAGGCACGTGGCCGGGGGAGATTGCGTTGAGGGTTGAGCCGAAGATTCTTTCGTACCTTGCTTCACAGCTTGATCAGATTGTTTTAATTACTGGGACGAATGGGAAGACGACGACGGCGAAGATGGTGGAGCATATTTTTGGCAGGGGTGCCAAGCTGAATCACCCGGAGGGTGGACTAGCTTGGCACGTGGTGCATAATGAGTCAGGGGCGAATCTTTTGAATGGGATTACGTCGGTGCTGATTCAGGCGACTGATTTTTTTGGGCGGTTGAAGACTGGTATTGGGGTATTTGAGGTGGATGAGGCGACGTTACCACTAGCTTTGAAAGAACTTACCCCAACTGTTGTCGTTCTCCTTAATCTCTTTCGAGATCAATTGGACCGCTATGGAGAGGTAGATATTGTGGCTGATAAGTGGCTTAGGTCACTTAAGTCGCTTGCGAAGGATATAACAATAATTATTAATGCTGATGATCCTCATCTTGCTTATATTGGGAGTCAATTATCAGTAAACGTAAAATATTTTGGAATCGGTGACAAAAATTTCTTCCTAAAGCAAACTCCTCACGCTGTTGATACGGTCTACTGTCCTGAATGTGGAAAGCGTCTGAGATTTGAAAGTTTTTATTTATCCCATCTTGGTGAATGGAAGTGTACATCCTGTGGACTTTCCCATCCTAAAAATGACATTCAAAAACGTAACATACAATCGCCACTGCCTGGACTTTATAATCTTTACAATACGATGGCGGCAGTACTAACCATACAAGAAATATGTCGAATAAGTTCAATAAGACTAGATAAGAATAATATAATAGATACGCTACTGTCCTTTAGCCCGGCCTTTGGACGACAAGAACAGTTTAAGGTTGATGGAAAGAAAGTCAAAATTTTCCTCTCCAAAAACCCGGCAGGGTTTAATGCGTCGCTTAGTACAGTCCTTGAATTGAACCCAAAGATTTTATTACTAGTTCTTAATGATCGCATTCCCGATGGTCGGGATGTTTCCTGGATTTGGGATGTGGACTTTGAGACTATCCCCGAAGACGTTGAGGTTATTGTAAGTGGGGATAGAGTTTATGACATGGCAGTAAGGATAAAGTATGCGCTAGAAAATCAGAAATACAAATCAAAAATTAAATATTTTGAAGATATTAAAAATGCCATCAATGAAGGGTTAGATATTCTTAAAAAGGGCGAAACGTTATATATCCTCCCCACCTACTCAGCTATGCTGGAAGTCAGAAAGATCTTAAGTGGTAGGAAGATACTCTAACAATTAAATTCTTAATTCATGATTCATAATTCCTAATTCGATACTATGCAACTTACGATCGGTTGGCTCTATCCAGACCTTATGAGTACCTACGGTGATCGGGGCAATATTATTTGCCTAACTCGCCGGTGTGCGTGGCGGGGAATTAATGTTGAAGTGCAGGAAATCTATTTGGATAGTAGAGCTTCAATTCTTGAGGAATGCGATCTTTTATTTGCTGGAGGTGCTCAGGATAGACAACAAAAGATTATTGAGAAAGACCTGCGAAAGCATAAAGGAGCAGTTATTAAAAAACTAGTTGAACGAGGAGTTCCAGGACTATATATTTGCGCAGCCTATCAAATGTTTGGCCATTCATACCAACCAGCAGAAGGGGTGAAGCTTGAAGGTCTTCATATTTTTGATGTCGAGACACGGCATCCAGGGAAAGATAAACCAAGGTGCATTGGTAACATTGTGGCGGAGTTGCCGAGAGATTTCTTCGGCGTCCACCTTCCAGGAGTCCATGCGGCCACCTGGAAGGAGGACTTAGGTAAAACTATTGTCGGTTTCGAAAATCACGGAGGGAGAACCTATTTAGGCAAAGGCGTTACGGCTTTGGCTAAAGTTCTCGTTGGCTTTGGTAACAACGGCGAAGATGGTAGCGATGGCTTTCGCTATAAAAATTCCATTGGCAATTACTTTCACGGGCCAATATTACCTAAAAACCCACATCTGGCAGACTGGCTGATTAAAACAGCTCTTGAAGTCAAATATAAAGAACCTGTAGAATTAGAGCCCTTGGACGATGAACTTGAATGGAAAGCCCACGATGCAATGTTGCGCAAGTTAAGAATTAAAAGTTAAAAATTAAAAGCTAAAATTTCCCTTTTTGGGTCTTGACTATTGACGATTGCGTGCTATCCTATCGCTAATTTATTTTCTCCACATGGAAAAGATTAAAAGTCTGATTAAAAAAAAAGACATAAAGATTATCGATTTGAAATTTGTCGATCTTCGTGGTGTTTGGCAACATACTTCGATTCCAGTGCGCGAGTTCGATGAGGCAGCCGTTGAGCGCGGAATTGGTTTCGATGGTTCAAGCATCAAGGGTTTTCAGGAAATTCACGAAAGCGACATGGTGTTACTACCCGACATCGGTACTGCTTGCGTAGATCCATTTTCTACTGTTACAACATTATCTGTGATTTGCAACGTCTATGACCCCGGCAAAAAGGAGCCATTTTCACGCGATCCACGGACTATAGCCCAAAAAGCAGAAAATTATCTAAAGAAGTCGGGGATTGCCACAGACAGTTTTTGGGGCCCAGAGGCAGAATTCTTCCTCCTTAACCACCTAAGTTTTGAGAATCAGCCGTACAAAACGAGTTACGAACTTGACAGTAGCGAGGCACCTTGGAATTCGGGAAATAATACCGAGCCCAATACGGGCATGACCATTCGTCCCAAAGAAGGGTATTTCCCTGTACCTCCCCAAGATACGCTTCAAGACATTCGCAGTGAAATGGTGATCCAACTTGAACAGTGGGGAATTGCCGTTGAGATGCATCACCATGAGGTAGCAGCACCTGGGCAGTGCGAAATCGACATGCGCTTTGACAGCCTTAGACGCATGGCCGACAACCTGATGGTTTATAAATATGTGGTCAAAAATGTCGCCAAGCGCCATGGGCTGGTGGCGCTATTTATGCCTAAGCCTGTATTTGGTGACAATGGGAGCGGCATGCACACCCACCAGATTCTGTGGAAAGGAAACAAAAATCTGTTCTA
>CAZUUL010000133.1:0-3231 GCA_964623155.1 uncultured Gammaproteobacteria bacterium | reverse complement strand
GATACTATGCCTCTTTTTTACATTCTAGTCAAGAAAAGTTGCGGGATTAGAGTTGAGATTGCAATCAGTATCTACCCTTCTAGACTGATTTAACAACATTTTTCTTTCGAAAAAGTTGCAAAATACAGTAAGAAGGGTATACACTAAAAGAAAAATGATTACATGGTAATGTTTTTTATAAGTTCTATGCGTTTAATTTTTTCATTGGCTTGCATCTCAATTGCCACCAGGTCGATACGCATATCTTCGGGTAAATCCTGATGAATCAATCTATAATACTGGGCACTGCGCATAAGGGCATGAATCTTCCAGGAAGTAATGGCATCCTCGGGCAGGCCAAAGGTTTTCGAGTAGCGGGTTTTAACTTCTATAAAAACCAGCGTTCCCCGGTCCATGGCGACGATGTCAATTTCCCCGTATCTTTTTTTAAAATTTCGCTCGAGAATTTTGTAACCTTTGCCAAGAAGAAATTCAACTGCGGTGTCTTCACCGGTTTTACCCCGCACCTGCTTGATTGTTTTAGGCGGCTGCCGGAGTTGGTGTTGGTTGGGCATGGAGAGTGGTGGCCTGTCGGCCTTTTTTTTGCCGCAGATAATACAACTTTGCCCGTCTGACGCGTGAATGGCTCTTGACGGTAATTTTTTTAATCCAGGGCGAAACTGCGGGGAAAATGCGCTCAATGCCAATGGCTCCTACTCCTATTCGCCGAACAGTAAACATAAGGTTTGGGCCGCTGCCTTTGATGGCAATCACTATTCCTTCAAAAACTTGAGTGCGTTCTTTTTTCTCCTCGTGTTTTTCTCTTTTTGCTTTTCCGGCAACGGTTTCGCTTTCGATGACGCGGTAATGCACGCCAACCGTATCGCCGACACGAATGGGAGTTTCTTTAACTACAGCTTGATTTGCCATGTGAGAGAATTATAACACAGAATAGGTATTTCATGCGCGAAGATCAAGGCTGTCAGCTTCATAGGTGATGTTTTTGGGAACAATGACCACACGCCTTTTGCCTTTTTCAACATATCCGGCATCGATAGCGTTAAATTTGTGTTTTTTTATAGTTGCAAGGGCGCGTTTGACCTGGCTTTGCGGCAGAAACAAAGCATAATCCATACCCATGTTATATGTTTGGTACATTTCCTTGTCATCAAGGTTTGCGTGTTTTTGGATGAAGTGAAAAATTGGTTGTGGTTCAAACATTTTTTCAATGATGTAAGTAAAATCTTGCCGTGCCCGCATGATTTTTCTCAAACCATGACCAGTGATATTGACAATGTAGTGGAGATTAATTTCAGCGTCAAGCAATTTTTGGACAACGTTTGCATAGATATTGGTTTTCGTCAAAATCGCCTCAGCATAAAGTTTTCCGCTTGGCAAGCGAGTTGCAAAACCCTGCTCTATTTTTTTGGCGATAGCGCGGGCAAGAGACAGACCATTAGCATTAATACCATTGCTTTTGAGCAAAATGATCCTGTCGCCGGGTTTTAGTTTTGTGTCTAAAAGCAAACGTTTTTTATTTTTTATAATACCAACGACACTGCCGGCTAAATCGGCGGTTTTTGGAGTCACGATACCTTTAAGTGTTGGTGTTTCTCCGCCACCCCAGGTGGCACCGGCCAAATTACAGGCATTTTTCCAGCCGGTTATGAAATCAGTCATCCGCTGCCTGTCTTCTAACCAACTATTATCTTCGACAGCCCAATACGCGTGGACGACTAATGGTTTGGCGCCAACAGTCGTCAGGTCGTTAATAAATGTTGCCACTGTATCATGAGCAATGACGTCGTAGTAAGTTTTACCGGTAATCTCCCGCATGGCGTCAGCTACCAGATTTTTTGTTCCCAGACATTCAAGAACCGAGGCCATGTATACATTTCCCTGTTTCCAGACAAAGGCTGACTCGCCGCGGGTGTCTGAAATTTCTTGAAATCTATTTTTTTTTAGGTTAACAGCTGTTGCTTGTGCCGCTTGTTGTGAAAGTTTGTTTATAGGATCTTTAGTGTCGTAGTTATCGCCAACTTGAGCATAGGTAATTTTTTTCTTTGACATAATAAATTAACTCAGCATGTAATCCATACTAACGAGTCTGAATATGTCATCAAAATTTGTCAGGAAATTTTTTCTACCATCTCGATCAAACTGAATAATAGTATGATATGATGCCATGGGTATTGACTCATCGCCAACAACAGTCAAACGAGCTTCGTCTGTCAGCGACATACCAGGTTGAATAATTAACTTTTCTTCCTTGTTAACAAAATGCCGCTTCTTACTTATAACATCACAGACCGCCTGCCAATCTGCTTCAGCTCGTCTTAAAACTTCTAGTTCTTGAGGATCCCAGGGTTCAAATGAAGCAGGAACATCATGGCCAATATTAACTCCAGTTTTGTCAGTAGTACTTGTTACTTGGTTAGTAAGACCATATTTAGTAAGCAATTTGTCGGCAAAGCCTGCAACATCTCGTAGTCTCCTCCCAACTTGTGCAAATTCAAAGATTTGATAATCAATCTCTAGACATCGGCGTAGATGATCTTTAATTCTTTGATCACGGCCAAAATAAATGGTCATCCCAAAATCACCAATCATGTAAGTCTCTCTGTCAACAGCTGATGAATAGACATATATAAGTGGATGTTTTTCGCCTATAACTATAGATTCTTGTGGCCAATTACTTTCGGGCCTACGTAAGCTTTGATAGTTATGCCTACTTCCTGTAGCTGCTGTGCCAATTAAAACTCCAATTCCATGTGGCGGTGGAATGTACCACCCATCAGGAAAAAGTGAAGCATCTTTCCTTAACTCCTCGAGCCATGCATCTCTTATGGCTACTTCAGAAATCGGGGCAATACCACCAGCTAGTAACTTTGATAAACTTGTGAAAAGAGCTTTGGCACTGGTAGCGCGAGTTCTTCTGCATGCTTCAAGTTTTTTTTCTGTGGAAAAATTATCTTACTCGATAACTCTCGACATGATGTCCTCTTTCATGTGTTTATTCCACCCGTCGTATTTTTGATTTATCTATGTAAGAATAGATTTGCTTTGCAAACTCTACCAGATCATCAATATGAAGGTG
Organism: uncultured Gammaproteobacteria bacterium; assembly: GCA_964623155.1. GTDB lineage: Bacteria > Patescibacteriota > Microgenomatia > CAZUUL01 > CAZUUL01 > CAZUUL01. The sequence goes on along the minus strand of CAZUUL010000133.1, from coordinate 155 downwards.
AATGATTTCGTACAGTATGCTTGAGTCAAGGTGGGCATATTCGTGAACGAGCCTGTTTCTAAATTTAGCGATGTCTTCCATTTTTTTTGCCATTTCCTCAGTAATAACGCCTTCTTTAGCCAGAATGTAGCCGAGTTCTTTGTACATAGTAGGTT
>CAZUUL010000132.1:0-3250 GCA_964623155.1 uncultured Gammaproteobacteria bacterium | reverse complement strand
ACGCACGAGCAGCGCCAGCCAAAATGTAACAGACACCTGAGAAAATAGCGATGAAAAAAAAGTTAGCGGGTCACGGCTGACTGTTCCCAGAACCCGGGTAACTTTTTCGCCGGTATCGGGGGGAACTTTGTCTTTATTTTTAAAAATTTCCTCTACTGCGCGACTGTAGTTTGACCCGCCGCCTCCGCCTCCCCCGGCAAAGGCAGCCAGCACCATGCCAAAAATCCAGAGAACTTTCTCTTTTTTGACTATCTGCCACGACCGCCTAAGAAGATCGTAGTAATCCATGATCATTCTCCCGTGTTGTCTTTATTTGCCGTAAACGACGTAAGTATTGGCGATCTTGTCATGCCAGGCTTGCTTTTTTGCATCCCAAATAACCCATAGATAACCAAGGCCAATAACAAGAGCTGACAACCATTTGCCCAAAATCTCCCGCAGCGCAGCTCTTCCTGCTGTTAATGGCTCGCCGCTGACAGTGACGACTTTAATTCCGAGGAGCATTTTCCCGGGTGTAGCTCCGCGCGATACCAGGAAGGCAATAGCGTAGCCATAATTGATTACAAAATTAACTATGAAGGTGATAAGCCAGGCTACTTGGGCATTACCCTGGCCAAACATCATGGTGATGGGAAAATCAACAACGCCATCAACCACCAAAAGAAGAATGCCATCGAGAATCGCGGCAACCAGACGGACTAAAAAACCCGCATATTTTGGTTGAGAATCCATCAAATTCACCCCCTCTACAATAATCTATAACCAGTCTAGTCATAAATCCAAACAATAGTCAAGGAGTAGAAGTGAGTCTTGTATTGGTTTTTTGCAAGGATGATCCTTGCAATTATTGCCGTTGAGAGTTTTATGCTAGTATTATGACGCATTTGTGTCACTGATTCACTTTCTATGCAGAAAGTTCTCTTACTTGATCAAGCAATAACGGTTATCCAAAACGAAAAGCGTGATGGAAAACGGATTGTGTTGGCCGGCGGCGTTTTTGATATTCTCCATATTGGACACCTGCGATTTTTAGAAGAAGCAAAAAAGCAGGGTGATATTTTACTGGTAGCAATTGAACCCGATAGTAAAGTCAAAAAACTTAAAGGTATGTTTAGACCTATTCATGATGAACAAAAGCGCGCTTACATGCTTGCTTCTTTACGATCGGTTGATTATGTAGTCATTTTGCCGGAAATGACGACTGATCAGCAGTATTTTACAATTACGAAAATGCTTGCTCCAGATGTGATTGCTGTGACAGAGGGGGATTCAAAACTTTCCCAGAAACGCAAGCAAGTCAAAGCAATTGCTGGGGAGCTTGTTGTAGTAACTTCAAAAATTCCGACACCGTCAACAAGTCAATTACTCAAACTTCTTTCTCTGGAATAACTGAAGTTCCTTATAATATATTTATGCGCATTTTGGGAATTGAGACCAGTTGTGATGAAACCGCAGCGGCTATAGTCGAAAATGGAACAAAGATCCTTTCAAACATTGTCACCTCATCTGAAGACCTGCAAAAAAAATTTGGTGGCATTCTGCCAGAACAGGCCGCCAGAGAACAAGTCAGATATATGATACCAGTACTCAAACAAACAATTGATAATTTACTTCCATATGCTAGACGTTATTACTTAGACGCTTTCAAAAACATCGATGCAATAGCGGCGACTGTCGGCCCCGGCCTCATCGGCTCACTCCTGGTTGGTGTAGAAACTGCCAAAACTATTGCTTTTGTTACCGGCAAACCGGTTATCCCGATCAACCACCACCTAGGCCATATCTACGCTTCTTGGCTCACAAATATCATTCCCCTACACTTTAATAATATATATTATCATAGTGAACCTCCCAAACTCCCGGCTGTTTGTTTGATTGCCTCGGGAGGTCATACTTTACTCGTCCTTATGAAAGGACACGGAAAATGGGAAGTGCTCGGGCAAACGCGCGATGATGCTGCTGGGGAAGCTTTCGACAAAACAGCCCGGCTTCTGGGTTTTTCCTACCCTGGCGGGCCTGAAATCGAAAAAACAGCCAAATATGGACATCCGAAAGTATTTCCATTTCCCCGCCCGATGATTGACTCAAGTGATTATGATTTTTCCTTCAGTGGACTCAAAACTGCCGTCTTGCGGGAAGTTCAAAGTCTAAAGATTATGGAGCGAAAACCAAAAACAAAGCCTCAAAAACTAAAACAGAAACAACTGATTTCTGATTTAGCCGCAGGAATCCAGGAAGCAATCGTTGACGTCCTACTAAGCAAAACCCTACGTGCAGCTAAACAATATAAGGTTAAATCTATAATTATCGGCGGCGGTGTAGCCGCTAACAAACGGCTTAAGGAAAAATTCGTAAGCCATCTTGCCCTGAGCAAAATCGGAAAGTCACAATTATCGATTAACATTCCTCCTCCCTTTCTTTGCACTGACAATGCAGCTGTGATTGCCGCAGCAGCATATTTTAATTACAAACCGCTTCCCTGGGATAAGATAGCCACCTATCCAAGCTTAGGATTTCCAGTTTAGTATGACTATTTTTACTCTGCCTGTTGGCCAAATGCAGACGAATTGTTATCTAGTAGTTGATCAAAGAAGTAAACAAACTCTTATCATTGATCCTGGAGATGATGGTGATTTTATAATTCGTAAGATTCAAGATGAACAAGCTAAACCTGTACTAATCATTGCCACCCATGGTCACTTTGACCATATCATGGCTGCAACCGAGCTTAAGCTTGCTTTTAATATTCCCTTTCTCATCAAAAAAAACGGCCAACCGATCCTTGACCGTCACCAATCAACGGCAAAGTATTTTTTAGGCATCGACGTTGATCCTGCGCCAACTGTTGATCGTTATATCAAAGAAGGTGACGAGCTTAGATTTGGTAGTCAGAAACTATCAGTCATCGAAACGCCAGGCCATACGCCGGGAAGTATTTGCCTTTTTTGGAAATCACCAAAACCCATCCTTTTTTCCGGAGACACCATCTTTGCCAATGGAGGCGTAGGAAGAACAGATTTGCACGGAGGAAGTCAACAACAACTTTTCGAGTCTATTAAAAGTAAATTATTCACTTTACCAACGGATACAATCGTTTATCCTGGACATGGAGAAACAACAACTATACGCAAGGAAAAACAATATTTTTCATGATGTGAAAGTTTTTTGATTCTCTCTGGTAAACTATTAGTCTATGAACAAAACTGCCGTCTTGGTCACGGTTTTGGTTGTGACGGCCGTAGGCTTGATT
>CAZUUL010000131.1:2160-3298 GCA_964623155.1 uncultured Gammaproteobacteria bacterium | reverse complement strand
GTCGGATCATTAAGCACACTCTTCCCCTGCGAACTTTTTATCGGGCGCTCATGATTAATCTTTTTCTAAAGCCCGGGAAAGTGCTTGACGTCGGCTGTGGCTTAGGCTACATGGTTGATTACCTGCGCAGACTCGGCATCGAGGCCTACGGAATCGACAATTCCCGGTATGCTGTGGCAAATACCCTGCCGTCGGTCAGGTCGTATATAAAAGAGGGCAATATCCAAGCTATTCCTTTTGCTGATAATTCTTTTGATCTGGTCATAACTTTTGATGTCCTAGAACACATCCCTAAAAATGATCTGGCCAGAGCAATTGCTGAATGCACCAGGGTATCTAATAACCTCCAGTTTCATAAAATTTATACCAAAGAAAACACTTGGCTGCAGAAACTCCATGGTTATGACCCCTCACACGTGTCGGTATTTAATCAAAGCTGGTGGGAAAAGCTCTGGAGAAAAAATCACTTAAAGAAAATTTATCCCTGGTGGATCAAGCTGCCGCGGGTGATAAACACTTCATATTTACTGAGGAAATAGCCTGGGCCCACGCTGGAAGAGCGGCAATCGGATAGTAAATGCCGATAAACGGCATAATGAGAGCCACTCCTGTCCAGGCAAAAGTTTGGATGCGCGTACCAAAATAGATAATCAGTCCAGCAACAACTAACCCTATACTCCAACCAGTCAGGAGAAGACTGACCATAAACGGAAGGAAATAAAACCCGATGACCAGGATGTTTGTCTTGTACAGGATATAAGCAAGGAGACCAGCAAACACAACCGTCAGGATCATTTTCAAAATTCCTAACACGAATGTAGCCGCCACCCACTCAAGGACGGTCAACGGAGAAGAGAAAAGACTGCCTAAATTTTGAGACCACATTTCCTCAAGGAGATTGACTGTAATTTCATACTGTCCCCGCCAGATAATCATCCAAAAGATAGCCCCGGTTAGAATAGCACTTACCACTACCGTTTTCTGGCTACTTCCCTGTGCTAAAAATGAAGCGGCAAATCCCCACAAGAATATATCGATTGCCGGCCAGTAGAAAGAGTCCGTCAAACGATCGAGGTCATGCCGCCAGGCATAAAAATGCCGCATGACGATAGCCCACACGCGGTTGGTATTAATCATT
>CAZUUL010000131.1:0-2150 GCA_964623155.1 uncultured Gammaproteobacteria bacterium | reverse complement strand
ATTTCAATCTCTGAGTACTCAACGCCAATTTTTCCAAGGGTTGATAAAAATTCGCCAATATCCTTTTCTGGAAGGTTCACTTGGACAAACCGTCGCTCCTCCATAATGAGGTAGTGGCGCTCTTGAGCTTCGGCAACAAGTCGCTTCAATCCGTCGATAATCATTAATCGAAGCTCGCTCTGTGTATTCCGCTTGGCAAGTCCTTGTGGAGTGTCTTCAGCAATAATTTTTCCGTGGGAAAGAAAAATGACCCGGTCGCAGACCTCCTCAACTTCAGCCATGTTATGCGAGGTAAATAGCATTGCCACTTTATATACTTCTTGTTGATTGAGAAGAAACGCTCTCACCTTTTGGGCAATTTCAGGGTCTAAAAATGCCGTAGGCTCATCTAGAAGGAGAACTCGAGGATAATTGAGCATTGCTTTAGCAAGAATTATTCGCATTAGCTGACCAGTCGATAAGGACCGTACCTCGGTATCTTTGTATTGGATACTATCAAATGCCATGAGAACATCCTCAATTCGCTTCTCCCTATTTTTCACACCATAGAGCCTTGCATACACATCTAGGTTTTCCCAAACCGTCATTTGCCAAGGAAGGCGCAGGTACCCTGAGGCAAAATTCACGTACTGTGCACTTTCTGAACGATGCTTTTTAAAATCTTTGCCAAAGTAGTGAATAGTACCGGCTGTTGGCGTCGTTAACCCTAACATCATCTGAATCGTCGTCGTTTTTCCTGCTCCATTGGGGCCAAGTAGCCCCACAATTTCCCCTTCTTTTACCGAGAAGGAAATATCGTCAACAGCAGTGAATCCGCCAACTGGCGGACCGAACCGTTTGGTCAGGTGGGAAACTTCCAAGACTGATGCCATAACGCTATTGTAGCGTATATTCACGAAGCTTGACAAACATGGCAGTTAATGTATACTGTATAGTGTATGAATCGAATGCAGATTTACTTACCGGAAGATTTACAACTCGAGTTAAAGTGGCTTGCTCAAAAAGAACAAAAGGCAACCGCACAGGTCATTCGTGAGGTGCTCGAAGAAGGTTTAAAACAGAAGAAAGGCAAGAAAAATGCTGGCGATATGCTACTTGAGTTAGCTGCGCTTGGAGGTAAAGGTCCAAAGGATCTTTCCAAAAACTTTTATGAGTACGCCTATGGAAAAAAGTCCACCTACGCTAAAAGCAGAAGACGCTAAGATCTTTGCCGATGCCGATGCGTTTGTTTCGACTCTCAACACAGAAGACGCAAACCATACTTCTGCTCTAACAATAAGCTCACAGATTAAAAAACTGAATTTAACCCTGATCACATCTAATTTTGCAGTCGGCGAAGCAATAACTGTATTAAGCCAAGATGTAGGACTCGAAACTGCTCTCAAATTTGCTCAAAGGATATACCAAGGAGAAGAAGCGCTAATTATTGATGTCGATAGAGATCAACAATTAAAAGCGCTAGAAAAATTCTCCCAGGCCACCAGCAAAAACGTCCGCTTCACTGATTTTGTGAATATGGTGCTCATGGAGGAACTTGCGATAAGGAGAATTTTTTCCTTTGACAAGCACTACCAGCAAACAGGGTTTATCTTGCTTTCGACCGACGAATAACCCGCCGGGTATACTCCTCCCACTTCTCTTCAACAAACTGTCTTATCTCCCTTCGAAACCGTCGCTCGGAGAAGTGTGCTGCTTGTTTGCGGCAGCGAGCAGGGGTAATAGTTCGATGATTCGAATCATCGAACCGTTTGAGCACATCAACAAGGGCAGCAACTGTCAGCTCGTCAAAAAGTATGCCAGTCTTCCCATCCACGACTACTTCTGGTATTCCTCCACTGCGATACCCAATCACCGGCACACCATAGCTCATCGCCTCAACCGCTACAATGCCAAATTCTTCATCTTCAAACGGGCAAATGAGTGCCCTCGCACCCTGATAAATTTTAACTAGCGCCTCATCGCTAATTTCTCCTAAAAACTCCACCTTAGCTTGCAACCGTTCACTCTTAGCTTTTAACTGCTCCCCTTCTCTACCTCTTCCCACAATCTTAAGTAGTACTCCAAGTTTGTGACAAGCTTGAATAGCCAAATCAATATGTTTTACTCGTGCCAGCCGAGATACGCAGAGGTAATAATAAACTCCTGACGGG
>CAZUUL010000130.1:1351-3312 GCA_964623155.1 uncultured Gammaproteobacteria bacterium | reverse complement strand
TTTGGTTCGAGTCTCATGCTCCCTTTCTCCATATCCGCATCGGAAATGCCCAAGTAGCGAATAATCTGATGGAGATTTTTGAGGAATAACTTCGCCTCCTCACTGCTTCTTATATCCGGCTCAGTTACAATCTCGACCAAGGGAACACCACTTCTATTAAAATCAATCAAGGTAGACGGTTTGCCATCAACCGTTGCATGGAGGAGTTTCCCCGTATCCTCCTCCATATGAACACGCCGAATTCTTATAATCTTTTCTTCCTCACCTATTTTTAATTTTTTATCTTCATTTTTGCCTGCCCGCAATGCTTGAAGCATAGCTTCTGCAGGCGGGATCTTTGATTTTTGATCTTTGATTTTGAGCCACCCAGAGGTGGCGAACGGTCTATCATATTGGCTTATCTGGTAGCCTTTAGGTAGATCAGGGTAGAAGTAATTTTTGCGGTCGAATTTGGAGTGGAGGGGAATTTCGCAGTTTAGGGCCATCCCAAGCATGATACACCACTCGATGGCTTTTTTGTTGGGGACTGGTAAGGCTCCTGGTAGCCCGAGGCAAACAGGGCAGCAATGCGTATTCGGTTCATGGCCGAAATACTCAGCCGAGCAGCTGCAAAACATCTTGGATTTGGTTTTAAGCTCAACGTGGATTTCGAGGCCTATAATTGGTTCAAAATCGTCCATAGTTATTCCCTCTCCTCGTAGGAGAGGGCGGGGGTGAGGTCTTCGGGATCACCACTTCCTCTCCATACAGACCTCATCCTAACCTTCTCCTATGAGGAGAAGGAACCATGACCGTTATAAATTCGGCTTCCTTTTGTGCCAATCGGTTGCTTGTTCGTAGTTGTAGGCAATTTGAAGGATTTTATCTTCTTTAAATTGTGGCCCAATGATCTGCAAACCAACGGGTAAATTGTATGCAAATCCACAAGGAATACTAATTCCGGGTAATCCTGCTATTGAACTTGGCTCTACTAAAACATCTGCCATTTCGCCAAACATGGGATGGCCTCTGCTGGCACCTAATGGAAACGCTAGGGAGGGTGAAGTGGGACCTGCAATAAGATCTACCAGTTCAAACGCTTTATTGAAATCATTTATGATAACGGTTCTCACTTTTTCGGCTTTTAAGTAGTAGGCATCATAGTAGCCGGATGATAAGACGTAAGTGCCCAGCATGATGCGCCTTTTGGCTTCTGAGCCAAAACGGTCTCGCCCAAATCCGTAGCGGATGCCATCATAGCGAGCAAGATTTGATGAAACTTCAGCTCTTTGAATAATAGTGTAAACGGCGATGGCATATTGGGGACTAAATAAGTTAATTTCAACAATTTCTGCACCAAGTTCTTCTAGTTTTTTAAGTGCTTTTTTGACGGCATCACCGACACTTGGTTCGACTCCGTGAAAGTAATCTTTGGCGAAGCCAATTTTTATCCCTTTTATCGGTTTTTCTAAACCATAGGTAAAATCGATAACTTTTTCATATGCGCTGGTTGCATCAAGCGGATCTTTTCCGGCTATAAAATTTAATACGATCGCAGCATCTCTTACCGTTTTTGTCATTGGACCAGGGCTATCAAGCGATGAACCCATAGAAATTATGCCATAGCGACTCGTTCTCCCGTATGTTGGTTTTAGACCAACGATGCCACACCAAGCAGCAGGTTGTCGGATTGACCCTGCAGTCTCACTTCCCAAGGCAAAAATTGCTTCACCTGCACTAACCGCAGCGGCTGATCCACCGGAGGAACCGCCGGGTAATTTGGTGGTATCCCAGGGATTTTTGGTAGCACCGTAGTCAGAGGTTTCAGTGGATGAACCATGTGCCCATGCATCCATGTTGGTTTTCACGATAGGGGCCGTTCATTCTATTTTGGGTGAAATGATAATCCTCCGCCCTCTATTAAAAGTTCAGAGTTTACCACCTGCTTTTGGAAGCGAAGAGTTTACTAGGTTAACACTAAG
>CAZUUL010000130.1:0-1341 GCA_964623155.1 uncultured Gammaproteobacteria bacterium | reverse complement strand
AACAGTTGCATCGTAAGTCGGCATAAAATCATCTAAGACTTTTGATGAGGCAGTAGTTCTTATGTCTTTTGTGCAGTAATTGTCTTTCACCGCCACTGGTATTCCGGCGAGGAATGGAGTGCTTTTAGACTCATTTTTAAATAATTGATCTATTTTTTTTGCTGTTTGTAGGGCCTCTTTTTCGGTCACTGAAACAAATGCGTTGATTTTGGGTTCGGACTTTTTAATTCGATTTAGACAGGCTGTAACTAACTCCAAACAACCGAACTGTTTTTTTTCTAAACCGATATTTGTTTCTTCAATGGTCAACTGTGAAAATTCCATGGTTATTCTTCAAAGATTGCTTTTATTTTAAAGTAGCCTTTATAGGTTGCTTTTGCATTTTTGAGTGTTTCTTCTTGAGAAAGTGATGGAGTAGTTTCATCGTCGCGAAAAATATTTTTTAAACCGGTGAGTTGAGCTGGAGTATCGATATTGGAAGTGTTTACTTCTTCTAATTTTTTAACGTAACCTATGGTAGAAGACAGTTGATCTTGGAATTTACTTACCTCTTCCTCACGAAGTGAAAGTTTGGCAAGTTTGGCAATGTGGCGGACTTGGGCTTCAGTAAGCTTAGTAGTTTTATTTGCACTCATAGGGCAAATTATAAACAGAATAGGGGAAAAAAGAAAGTAGCTCAATAAAAAGGGGTAAAAACAATTTACATATCCGCGTACAAGTAGAATTCATATGGCGTTGGCCGAATAGCCACTTCTGCTACTTCAGCCCGTTTTAATCGAATCCAAGTGTTGATTAAGTCCTTGGTAAAGACTCCTCCCTCCAAAAGAAACGCTTGACCTTTCTCTAAAGCGTCTAAAACTTCGGTCAATGATCCGGGAACACTTTTTATTTTTTTTGCTTCATTCGGCGGAAGTTCATAGGTGTTTTTATCTAAGGGTCCAAACCCAGCCTTGACAGGATCAATTTTGCGCTTTATACCATCAAGCCCTGCCATCAGCAGTGCGGCAAAGGCAAGATAAGGGTTAGCTGCCACGTCAGGCGGTCTAAACTCGATCCGTTTGGATTTAGCATTTTGGGACCCACTAAAGTACATTGGGATGCGAATCGCCGCGCTTCTATTCCTTTTGGAAAATGCTACATTGACCGGTGCTTCGTAGTGCGGCACGAGCCTTCGATATGAATTGGTGGTCGGCGCGCAGAAGGCAAGCAGGGCATCGATGTGCGTGAGCAACCCACCAATGTAATAGAGTGCGGTCTTGGAAAGCTCAGCATAGCCGTTTTCATCATAGAACAGATTTTTGTTGCCCTTCCACAGACTCTGGTGGGTGTGCATGCCGCTCC
>CAZUUL010000129.1:1894-3353 GCA_964623155.1 uncultured Gammaproteobacteria bacterium | reverse complement strand
AGATGTGAGAAAGGTGGAGGAAACCAACATTGTGCATATTCACTCTGGTCATTAAGTCAAGCAGATAACTCTACTTGGCTAGTCTCCGGGAGTACTTTAACTTATGACTATAGATTCACTAGAGATGGTCTAAATAATACATTAGAAATTGAGCAACAATATAGAATAGTTCCTCCACAAATATTTTTTAGTGATGGTACTAAAATAAATAGTGTTCATCTTGTTCTCCTAGAACCTGTTATCACTATTCCTTCTTCTGGCACTGTCACACAAAACTTCACCATCACCATCCCCTCCATCCCCTCCACCCCACCTCCCAGTTCTGGCCCTCGTTTTGCCGTTGACTCACTCGATTTAGACAATGATGGTAGCGTCAATAGAAGTGACTTGGAGATAGCCATAGCCAACTACAACCAAGAAGTAACGGTGAAAGAACAGAAAATCTATGTCAATGCGCTGGTGTTGTCAGAAATTATAAATTCAGTTCATAATATACAGTCACCGTAATTGATCTATCTATAATTTTTAATTTTAAATTTTTAATTTATAATCAAGATCAAATTTTTAATGAGTAAGTATGATTTAGAAGAGCGAGTAATACTAAATAATTTTCAATTTTTATTCAATTTTAAAAGTTGATTTCAAATTAAAAATTACGAATTTCAAATTGCTGTTATTGATTAAAAATTTCAAATTAAAAATTAAAAATTCATAAGTTATGTTAAAAACTAACAACTTTTTTGCCCCGATTTTAGCCATTTTGCTCCTAGCCGGGCTGGTAACTGCCGGTATATATGCTTTAAAAGTCAAATCGCCGTCTACCCCGGCCGGCAAAACAATCCAACCAACAAAGACCGCTCCACCTTCACCTCTACCGCAGGTGACAGTAAGCCTGGAAGCGGCAAGCAAAACGCTAACAGTTGCTCAAGCAACAGTTGTGACAGTCAGACTCAACGGCAAAACCGCGCCCGATGCCCTTGACATCGTCTTGACCTTTGACCCGAGCCTGGCAAAAATTAGTAATCTGACCAAAGGCGAAGTCTACGACCTTTACCCCAGGTTTGAAGTTGCTGATGCTGGCAAAGTCTATATCTCGGCAGCTCTAAGTCCGGATAAACTTTCGGCGCCTGTTTCTCTACCGACAACAATCGCCACCTTTACCCTGACACCCAACACAGCTGGCAGTATTTCACTTGTCTTTGACCAAAGCAAAACGCTTCTGGCTAAACAAGGACAACCCCTTCCCTTCCAATCCCAACCACTTATCATTGTCTCTACCCAGTGATGGTATAATGAGCCTATAAGCAAGAACCCTGAAGAATCACACCGATCGTCATTAAACCTCAAATCGCGTCGGGCTTTTCTCAAAGACGCAGCAGCTGCTTTGGTGGCCTGATGGACATCTCTATTCCCCACAACTTAACACTTGTACCCAAAGAAGCAGGTAGTCAGCCGCAAA
>CAZUUL010000129.1:0-1884 GCA_964623155.1 uncultured Gammaproteobacteria bacterium | reverse complement strand
TGTATATGCGGACATTGACTGAACAAGGCAGACAAGAGTATCGGACTGTACCAACAGAGCTGACTACTGGAGAACAGCGCTTTCAGGTAATGCTTGATCGGCATGCACGTCTGTCTGCCTTTCACGGAGTCAACGGGACTGCACTTATAGTCACTGGCAAAAATTTATGCCTTCCCCAACCTGGGTCAGGCTTTTGATGTTAGATTTTGGCGCGGTGAGACAGTCACCTTAGCCACGCTTGAAACAGCCAGTATGGTGGGAGCTTTTCTTCATCCAGATGGACGCTGGAGAGTCAAATGGTACGAAAATATTATGGTGGCTATTTTGCCCCTGGAAACCGAAGGAGAAGAAGTTTTATCAGCAGCAGAAATTCCTCTTGAACATACGCTGAAAATGACCATTGATAAAGACAAAAAACGTAGTGCGACTTTTTGCTTTAGCTATCAAGATCAAAGTACGAAAGAACTGCGGCACGTTTTACGCTTTGTACCTACAGATAAACGCTTGCTTGGTGGCGGATTAGCACGAGGGGATATTGCTTTACCGGCTGATTTTGTACCACTCCTTCTTGAATCAACCAATACGCTTTCTGGCAATGCGCTTATCAGCATAACCTCTCAAGACGACCGCTGCCGAATCTATGAACAGGATGGAGAAAGCATGCGCTTTAAAGAAGAAATCAAATTGCGAGTAAGCAATAAACTTGCTGAAGAGTCGTTTGAGCGTGTAATAGTCATTCCCTCCCAGGCTGCATACTCGGGCCAGCGGAATGGTAACTGGATGGTTGCTGATACTGGCAGGAGCATAATGGCTGAAGGACTAAACTGGTTTACTCTTCTGCCAATCACATTAAAATCACCAGAAAGCGTCATTGAACAAGTGCTTGATCGCTATGACCTGGAGCAAACCCTTGTCAGTAGGTTCAAGTCATTAACTTTAGCCTGGAAAAATAGTAGCAAATAATTTTTGCAAAGTTTAGCAAGTAGCTACTGACTTTTTTGTTCCAAACCGCAAGAACCTTCTTCAATCATCCCACCCCAATCAACAGCAGTAAAACCGCTGCGTTGGGAATATTGTTGAGAAACAATTCCTAAGGCAGACAATTTTTCGGCATATGGTGGCTGGCTTTTACTATAGTCTCCTGTTTTTCCGTCCAAATTTTCAAAATAAAACCGCACCCGGATAAAGTGGTTGGGAGGAGGAATGATGTTGATGGCTTCAAGCGAGTCAAGTTGTTCGCGCGGTACAAGACTGATAAACCATGTTTGACCTTCTGCCAATTTCACCAACCAATAAGAGAGAAAATCTTTGCTCTCTTGTTGATTTAAACCAAGCTCGGGCAAAATTTGGCTGAAAAATGGCAGTAACTGGTCTTTTTGGATCACCCAACCAGTGCTGGGGATAGCAACTTGTTGTAGATCGGCTTCGTAGTAAAGATAGGGGTAAAAGTTTTGCTCTTGGCTATTTAAAACAGACAGCTTACCGTCTGGCTTTGCTCGGACTTTCCAACCATCTTGGCCATACTTTGGAATTGACATAATCAGTCTACCTTGAGGTAAGAGGCTGACGCTTACGTCTGTTTCCTTTGCTGGATATAGATAAATGGCTGGTTTGCAGGCCGGCGTCCACCATTCATAAAGGAATTTGCGGATAGGTCGGAAAGAACCCAGTTGCAGCGTTCTTCCTTGGGGTCGGATGACGCCCGAAGCCAGGTAGTAAAATAGGCGCTTTGTTCCGTCTTTCGGATCTAAAATAACATACCCCAAGCCTTCTAAACTATACCACACGTCAAAAACATAACCATCCTCTGTATAGCTTCCAAGCTTTTCGGCCCAGCTTGGTGCTGGCGCAAGAGCAGTCAACCTGGTCTTCCCACACCAATAA
>CAZUUL010000128.1:0-3389 GCA_964623155.1 uncultured Gammaproteobacteria bacterium | reverse complement strand
CTCATGGAACAAATGAAATTACCCGAAAAAACGTATCTTCTCCATATTTTAGGGTACGCTTCCAACATGCGCTTCGATTAAGCTCGCTAAAGATGGCATCTCTCGCTTTCCACTAATGCGATCCAAAATATAATAAAAGGCATTAACACCTAATTTTTTGGCAGTTGCAACAATAGTCATGAAAGTATCTTTACTTTGCGTTCCTTTTTCATTTTTTGTCTGAAAACTAATGTCTCTGTAGCGTGCTTGAACTCTGGCCCCTAATTCAGAAGCATTGTTGTGTAATGGGATGCTAGGATACTTGAGCACTAACAATAACGAGTTTTTCTTCAATCTTGTTTTCTCAATACGTTCATCCAATTGTTTATATCCCGTTTTTCTTTTAACCGAAAAAAGCCGATCAAAGTTCTTCGACAACTTTTTAGCAAGTGATAACGTGGGCGCTTGCTTGTAATCTAATAATTTATGATAATATTTCCAATAGCTATCTAAAAATGCTGCCAATTGTACTTTATGTCGTGAAATAACTGGATCCAATTTTTTATAATGTCGACCATCATGCACCCAACATAATGCCAAACGTTCGGTAATCTCCTTAAATTGGGGCGCATCATCTGTCAGTAATATTTGAACCGCATGTGGTAGTTGTTGATAAGCTGAGATTGCAGCGGCCTCTAAAATGATACGTCGATTTTTATGGTGTCTATGCGGGTCTGGAAGTAATTTTCTCAGAAATGCATCTATCCTTTTCTTATCCATCTTCGGCGCAGGATCCCATCGCTTTAATCGAATGAGCGTTTTCTTGGGTAAATCCATATATTCCATCAAGGCATACGATAGTTCATCAAACTGAAACGTCAGTGCGCCCTGGCTTAAAATCTCTAAAATGGTAAGACGCTCTTTGTTCTGTCGGGTAAAGTATGCGGTATAGTATTCATTACAGAGAACGTGCGTGTAATGATTTTTCCCGTTGACACGGGCACTCGTATCATCCATCTGTTGATAAACAGTAGAGGGCAATCCTGCTTTTACAATCTCTTTTTTCTCTTGATGAAAAGAATCATGATTATCAGTAACAACACGGGAAACGGTTGCTCCCGAAATGAATGCCCCATGATTTTTTAGAAACTCTACAATAGCGGGTTCGGTCATTTTATGCACATAATGCAAAGTTACTATTAACGCTTTAATATTAGGTCCAAACTCACCTTCATAGCCATCCGGCAAGGATGCCATGAATGTTTTGTTGAGTGAAGGAGAGTAATATATTTCTTTTTGAAATTCAATGTTATCTGTTTTAACAGAAATATCTTGAACAAAAACAGGTTTGTGTCCCTTAAAAATTGCATCGGGCGGCAACTGCGTTTTATCCACCTCACAGATCACCGTACGATCGATTTTTATTTTCTGTTTCTTGGCCTTAGACTTTTTTGCCTTTTTTCCTTTCTTGCGTCTTTTTCTTTCATTTTCAGAAGAGATATCTCTCTTTTGGGGGCGGATATTTGGTTTCCCTTGCTCACCTTTTAATTGATTATTTTCGTTCCGAAGCTTCTGATTTTCTTCTCGCAAATGTCCGATTTCTTGAGCCTGTGCCTCAATAATATTTAGCAACTGAATGATAATGGATTTCAGCGCCGGATCTGAAATTTTATCAACATCAACATTGATTCCTTCAATAGCTTTTTTGATATCCATAGGCCTTTACCAAAATTACTGCACGTGGTTATATTATCCTTAAATTAGTGAGCATGCAAGATTTTTTTGAATTCGGCTATGAAATCCAAGAAGTAACACTAGGGTACTCACCCTTCAACCAATGTTTAATAAGGCACCAACAGGCTCTTTCCGAAAGAACGCCCTCTTCATCATTAGCAGCTTCTTCTATAACCCTACAATTCCCATTTATTTTATCAATACAAACTACCCCACAGTTTCCACGATCGTCTGAAAATCTATATTTAGCATTTATTGAATTTTCTTCTAGTTTTACAACTTCAATATGGAACCAACTCATGTTTTACCCCTTCTTTAACATTTAATCCAGATGTGTATCCTGCCCGATTGGCTGCTTCATGTGCAGTTGTATAATCCGTACGAAATATTCCTTCAAATCGCGCTTCAAAATGTTCATGTTTTAATATCGCTAAATCTTTTTCACTATAGGTTCCATCGACTAGACGTTGCCAACTTTTAGCAATTTTATAATCTGGATGAAATCTATTAATTCCTTGACCATGAGCTAGCTGATGAGTATCATGAAATATATGATCTTTAATTCGTTGAATTTGAAATTCAGGCATTTCAAAGTTTTTTGACATTTTAGAAACATCACTAGTGCTATTGCGTATTTCTTCATAAAGTTTATTTGCTAATTTCTCTTGAGCCAGATATTCTTGAACAGAAATATCTCGACCACCAGTAGTTTTTAACTGTTCTTGTTGACTACTTCTAAAGTTTTGCCAAGCATCTTGACCAAATTTCTGTTTGCTAGAGCTATGAGATGGAACAACAGCCTTATTTGTATTGGTTACCCTAAGATTTGGAGAGGATACGAAAAAACATTAAACAAATTAAGGCGCCAGAATCCTGAAAAAATAATGAATAGAGCAGGAGTAGACAAACTTTTGAACGAATTATTTTCAAATTCAAAGAAAAAACATAAAACGAATCGACGCATTATTATAGAAGCGAGTGCTATAGTTGCTTATCAACAATTACCTCATGCGATAAGATTATTGCTAACAGACGATGCTCCCCAATTCAAAAAAATAACAGAATTGTTAGCCTTGTGCTGGGTTCACGATGGGCGGCATTATAAGAAATTAGAGCCAGTGATTCAGTTACACAAAAAACAATTAGAGGATTTTTTAACTGCGTACTGGAAGTACTATCGAAAATTATTGGATTACAAACAGTCACCCACTTCACTTCTGTCTCAAACATTGTCAGATGAATTTGACACGCTTTTTTCGGTCAAGACAGGTTATGCACAATTAGAC
Organism: uncultured Gammaproteobacteria bacterium; assembly: GCA_964623155.1. GTDB lineage: Bacteria > Patescibacteriota > Microgenomatia > CAZUUL01 > CAZUUL01 > CAZUUL01. The sequence goes on along the minus strand of CAZUUL010000128.1, from coordinate 390 downwards.
GACCGTATTGAGAAGACGATGGCAAAAAAAGACTCATTACTGTTAAGCCTTAAATATCCAGAGATCCCGTTGCACAATAACGCCTCTGAATTAGGGGCAAGAACTCAAGCACGTTACAGAGACATCAGCCTTCAAACCCAGAACTTAAAAGGAACAGAATCTAAGGACACATTAATGACTATTGTGGAAACCGCCAAAAAATTGGGGGGAAATGCTTTTGATTATATTCGAGATCGTATTAGTAAAAAATTTGAGATGCCTTCTTTAGCGAACATGATCAAAGTCTGTAGGGATAGCGCTATTTATAATCCCTCTTAATTTGTTTTGAACTGGATCCCCGCCTGCGCGGGGATGACGCGTTAGGAACAGCTATGCCTGGTTTCGGAACCA
>CAZUUL010000127.1:3083-3393 GCA_964623155.1 uncultured Gammaproteobacteria bacterium | reverse complement strand
GAGTAAACCTTGGTGAACCGGGAGCAGTAAGTAAAGTGCTAGCCAAAGTTTCCCCGGCAGATTACGAGGAATTATTGGAACTTAGAATGGATAGGGTAGTTCATCCTCTTACAGATACTTTCATAACCTTTATTGCTAAAGCGGGCAATGTGGATCGAGTACTGGGAACCACTAGCTTGGATGTGACTTTTGCTCAAAGTCCCTTATTAAAGGAAATCACTAGTGCTACAAAGGAGGTAATTGATCGAGCCATCAATGCTGCACTTATTCCACCCAAAAGAGAGGGAAAGCTCGCACAGCCTTTGGTAAA
>CAZUUL010000127.1:0-3073 GCA_964623155.1 uncultured Gammaproteobacteria bacterium | reverse complement strand
TCCTGCAGCAATGCAGGCGCTGGCGCTATCTACTGGCAAAAGCGACAGGGATGCCCTTCTGGATAGTTTAATTGAAGATGCACAGCCCAGTCAGGCAGGTGAAAGTGAAGACAGACTCTTGGGATCGCTTTTTGCCAAATCCAAAGGATTTGTAGGTCAGACAGATATCTATCTTGCTGGAGCCGTTTTCGCCTTTAATGCTGCAGAAGAAATAGTTGATAGTAAACAGAGACAGAAGATGAGAAGACTAGCAACCAATTATGCGATTGCGGGTATGTTGCAGCTTAGCAAAAAAGAGCAAAAGCAACAGGAATTGGCTGAAACATGCAGTGAGCTTTTAGCCACTTCCATTAGAAAATTTTGGTCAGCAGAGGATGCTTTGATGGTAGCAAAGGTGTTGCAAGAGCAAATAACGCATTCAATAAATCCGGAAAGATCTCTACTAGTTCTAGATCCACGTATAACGCGCGTAATTTATGCCATCAAAGGAAAAGTGCTAACAAGTCAAGAAATCAATAGACGTTATAGTCGAGAAGTGATGGGTCCACTCATATCAAATATGATCACCGATTTGCAAGCCGAGGTTGACAAGCACATAGAAGATAAAAGATTGGGAGGAAGAATAGACATGCTTGGGCAGCTTTTGCTCAATGGTTTAAGCAAGGGGTATTTTCCTGTTTCCTCGCAACTATTTTTATCTGGTAGGAATCCAGAAACTGGCAAGCTTCATCCCGAGAGTTTAGACTTGCTTAACCTAACAAATTTATCTTACCCAGAATATCGTTTATATCCTTCTGTACATCAACTAGGTTTGCCGGTTGAAGAAAACCTGCCTTTGACAAACAGAGAGGGAGTTCTTCGAGCTGGACTAGCTTTGATTGGTCCATATTTACAGCGACTCAAAATTATTGAAGATCAAAAAGCAGAAGCTGGTATCGAACATAGATGGGCAGATCAAAAATATAACCTTAATACAGCAGATGACGCTTCACCTGAGGCTATTAGACAGACTGCCTCTGTCTTCGAGCATAAAGTACAAACTCAAGGAAATTTGGAACATATACTTCAAGCTTCACGGCTCATAAAAACAGGCGGGTTAGATTTATGGAGTTGGTTTCAGAGGCTTTGTGCTAATGTACAGCTCCAAGTCTCTTTAGATTTCACCAAAAGCAATAATTTTAATCCAGACTTGATTGTGCTTAATATAACAGACCTTTCTCCAGAACTGGTGTCAGGTTTGGGCAATACTACAGTAGCTTTAATGGTTGACGTGTTTAACAGGCAAAGATATCGTCATGAACCGCCAGCGGCTCTAATAAATAGCCTGAAAGAGCGCATTTTAACGACTTATGGATGAAAGACTTCGTGATATCAGTCCACAAGCTATAGAGACACAAAGGCCGATTCCAGATCGAGCAAGTCTTGCAATAGGTTCTGAAGGAGATGTCTTGACTTTGTTGGCTGAATTCGGATATCAAGTTCAACCAGTTAATCTTCAAGGAGCAGGTAGCGATCAAGCTGGATTGAGAAAATACGCTCTGGAAATAGCTGGATCACAAAAAGCTGTCGAAGATAAGATTAAAAAAGGTGAAGAACTAGGAGTGATTGCAGAGTCACGCCGTCATTGGGAATTGGTGGCAGAAAAACTTAATGGCCGCCTTGGCGACCCACTTAAAAATATTTTAGAGGGAATGAAACCAGAAACAGCTCTTCAATATGACATTGCGGCAGGAGTAGTTGATCATCTGGATCATTTTCCAGGTGATATTGGTATCGAGTTACCCACAGTCTTACTTCCAGAAGATAAAAATAGGCAACAACCTGATCAAGCCAAGATACTAAAGAAGATACTAGCTGAAATGATAGCCGTGGCCGAGGATAATGACGACTCATTAACCAGCGAACCTAGCCAACGGACTAAAGAGCTTAAAAAAAGAGTCACAGGAGTAAAAGGGGTTCTTACCGGACTATACATGAAAATAGAAGAGATATCCTCACCACTCAGGTTGGTAGCTGATTTTCTCGGGCAAAAAAGTGTTTTTATTTCGCGTGAAACTCATCCTAATTTAGTTTTTGGATTAACACAATTTAGACAATTGTGGGAGAGTGGCCTTTTATCTGCGGCGCAAAAAACAACCATCAGGCAAAGATTGGGCTCTAGGATCGATTTAGAAAAAATGTTGGCGGCAGGCAAAGTTTCCGATTATCATAGTATTGTGGCACCAGTCGTCAACGATGTTTTAGCTAAAGGGTGGTATTTTTTTGATTATTACCGGGGTTTTAATGATGGTATTGAAGCTACAGAGTTAGAGCTTGCCGCTCTAACTGGCCAGCAGAGAGTAAAGCTACATCAAACCAGATTAGAGCTTAAGTCACCTCAAGGGGAACTCTCCTGGCAAGAGGAAAACCAGCTGGCAGCGACAGCTCAATTGCTCACCTACTTTGAGCAGGCTACTAAGAGGCTGGCTAGATTATCGGGGGAACCAAATCGTATCCTACACCGGGGATATTTACTGGAAGTAGATGACATGCCAATCAACCTTGTGGAGATAAAAACTACTCAAGGTAATAAGCGCTTACCCAGCCAAAGATCAGACATCGCCAAAATGGCTCACCCCAACAGTGTTGAAGTAAGATTTCAGGAAAATGCTTTTGGCCAAGTCCAACAAGATCTTGCTGGAGCTGCTATGCTAAATGATCTTAGCGTGCGCGAACTTCTGACTCTAGCCCTTAAACGGACATGGCGAGAGACTCTTGCCAGGCAAATGGTGGGAGATGTAAAAAATGGCAAACTGCCAACAATGACTATACCCAAAGAGAGGGCAGAATGTGTCTTTGAGGCAATTTGTGAGCAAGTAGGTGCACAATATAGACTAGAGGACCACAGACCATATTTAAATAAAGCGCTCTCTAATCAGCCAATTGAAGGGAGGATACTCTGGGGACCCCTTTTTAAGACCGCCGTTGAACTGGCACAATATCAGGGAGCAGATGTTCCATTTTATGACTTGGCTACTGATAAACCTCTCTGGGCGATGATAGCATGTAACGCTGTAGGTAGAATTTTTGATCA
>CAZUUL010000126.1:0-3406 GCA_964623155.1 uncultured Gammaproteobacteria bacterium | reverse complement strand
TCAAGCAGTGTAATTTCTTGATTGGCAAGGGCAATCGACTTTCAATTTCTTTCAACTTGGTAAGTACTGGGATCAAGCTGAAGGTCAAAGATAGTTAACACGGTATCCAGGCCTTTTTTTGGCCTGCGAGACAAAGCTCTAATCCGGGCTAACAATTCTTCAAAAGAAAAGGGTTTGGTCAGATAATCGTCGGCCCCGCAATCAAGGCCTGCGATTTTGTCGTAAGTCTGCCCTTTGGCCGTAAGCATGAGAATTGCTGTCTGAATTGCTTTGGCGCGCAATTTTTTACAAATTGTAATGCCGTCCAAACCAGGCAACATCAGATCGAGAATAACAACATCGTAATCCTCGGTCGATGCCAGATCAAAGCCTTCGTTTCCGCTGTAAACCGCGTCCACAGCATAATGCTCTTGCTCAAGCCCTTTTTTTATGGAATTGGCAATCCGATGTTCGTCTTCGACTACCAGAATTCGCATGCTTCCAATTATACCGGCTAAGCTGAAAATTGGCTGAAGATTCTGATCAAAAAACGAATTCTGACAATATTTTATTTACTTAAGCTCTTTATCAATGGCGTTTTTGAAATCACTATAGCTGGAAATCCCATCCAGCCTTTTGTTGTTAATAAAAAAAGTTGGCGTGCCGTTTATCTCTAAAGCATTAGCGTCGTTTTGATCCCGGTTAATTTTTTCGGAGAATTTATTTGTACTCACGTCATTTTGAAATTTGGCCGTGTCCAAACCCAGTTCTTTGGCATATCCGGTAAATATAACTAAAGGCTGGTTGCTTTCCGACCATACATTCTGATTCTGGTAAAGTTTGTCATGCATCTCCCAAAACTTGCCTTGTACCCCGGCTGCCTCGGCTGCCTCGGCTGATATTTGTGCATTTTTATGCTGCGGCAGAGGGAAATTACGGAATACAAAATTTATTTTGTCTGCATAGTCTTTGACAAGTTGTTTAACGCTCGGATGGGCAGCTTTACATGCAGGACATTGATAATCACCGAATTCGACCAGAGTCACTTTGGCCGAAGCCGAGGCTGTCTTAAAACTGTCTTCTCTAACCAGAAATTTTGCATCTACAGTTGGGGCCGGAGATTTGGGTGGTCTGGACAAAAAGGCAACGCCGATTATCAACACAACTATGGTGACCGCGCTTATCACCAATAATGTTTTTATTTCGGAAGTCATTTTTTATGCTGGTTTTTTTTGAAAATAATCATGCACATTGTAATTACAATAAAAGCTGTCAAAGACATGACGGGAATTGTAATGAAACCAAAATAACCGACATATTTGATTGTACATGAAGCCCCTAAGGTACAGGGTGCAACCGCTTCTGGCAGTATCCCTTTTTCCAATAAAACGTGATACAAAGCAATCAGCAGTCCCAAAATACTCATTGGCAAAACATAGTCATGCAAACCTTTGTCCTTCTTTAAAATGCCAACAGCAATAATAAGCACGAGCGGATACATTAAAATCCTCTGATACCAACATAGAATGCACGGGCTAAAATGCCTGACTTCGCTAAAGTACAGACTGCCCAAGGTTGCCACCAGCGCCTGCATCCAGGCGATGTAGGCAATGTGTTTTGTTAGATATCTCATTGAAAGTAACAGCTATTATACTAAAAATTGGTCCAACTTCAATCTCTTGACAAATGCAACTAAGTTGCATTATCATATGTATATGAAAGACAGCCAAGCAATTGAAAGTGCATTGAAATCTCAAGGATTTAAACTTACCAGGGTTCGTCTAGCTCTTATTAATTTGTTTATGATACTACGGCGGCCACTATCAGTTCTTGAGATAAAAACCAATCTTGCAAAAAAAGGGCTGTCTCCCAATAAAACCACTGTTTATCGGCAACTTGCATTTCTTAAAAATCAGGGAATAATTGTGGAAATTAACCTGGCTGATGATAACAAACGTTACGAAGCTTCCTGGGGCAATCATCACCATCATCTGGTATGCATACGCTGCCAAACCATTCAAGATGTAACTTTACTGCACGAGTTAAAACAGGAAGAAAAACGCATAACTAAAATGAGTCGATTCAAAATACTTAACCACTCGCTTGAATTTTTTGGCCTGTGTGCCCGGTGCAAATAGTATATGGAAGCAGTGATTTTATCCCTTTTTACATTCTTTTCTACCATGTTGGGTGGACTATTTGGAGTAAAAAAACGAAATGAGTTGCATTATATTATGAGTTTTACGGCAGGAGTGCTGCTTGGGGTGTGTTTTTTTGACATCATTCCTGAAGCATTTAGTATTACTCTGGAAAATAAACTTGATATCACTCCAATGCTCATTTCTCTGGTAGTCGGATTTCTAGCATTTCATATTGTTGAAAAAGCAATTGTTATTCATCATTCGCACGAGATAGAATACGCCGACCACAAACATCCGACTGTCGGGCTGGTTGGAGCGGCAGGTTTAGCATTTCATAGTTTTCTTGATGGCATAGGAATTGGTCTAGGTTTCCATGTAAATCCTCATGTCGGATTTTTAATTGCTATTGCCGTTATCGCCCACGATTTTTCAGATGGACTAAATACCGTAACTTTCATGCTAGTCAACAAAAATACAGTAAAAAAAGCCGTCGTGCTCCTTTTGATAGATGCAGTAATTCCTATACTGGGTGTGGTCTCAACCAATCTTTTTCAAATTCCTCAGCACCTTTTGGTACTTTATCTAGGATTCTTTGCCGGGTTCCTGCTCTATATCGGAGCCAGTGATCTGTTGCCCGAAGCCCACAGCAAACACGGTTCATACAAAATGATAGGTTTAACAATTTTAGGAGTAGTCTTCATTTTTACCGTTACCAGATTTACCTAAAAATTTTCTGGTGGTTACTATTATCAGTCTATCTTGAAATGGACAACAAAATAGTCTAGACTGACAGTATATGCAATCAGATACATTTATTAAATTGCAAAAAAAATTTGGTGGAATGTGGGTAGCCACTAGTAAATCAGGTGCTCGGGTTTATGCCGCTGCAAAAAATATCGCTGATGTTATGAAAACGCTTAAAAGAAAGAATATTACACCAAATAAAACTGTGATTGGCTACATAGGAAGATACGGTCGTACTCATGTTTACATTTCCATATCAGTACACAGAGTCTGAATACGGACGAGTATTTAATCCGCTCATTAATATTCCTATAAAAACGAATATTGGCTGGCAGAACCTGTGGTTTCTCCTTGATAGCGGAGCTGATACGACTATGTTAACCACCTCCTTAGCTACAGAGTTTGGTTTAGCTTACGACAAAAATAGTCCAATAAAATTGTACGGAATTGGTGAAAACAGTATTACTGCTTATTCAGGAACGGTTATAATGAAATTAGGCGATTATGATATAAAGGTTCGGGTCAATTTTAGCAGTGAACAT
>CAZUUL010000125.1:0-3418 GCA_964623155.1 uncultured Gammaproteobacteria bacterium | reverse complement strand
CTATACCCTAACAAGCTATGACTTAAATGGTCAAGGCTTTCCCCTTACTCCACCTATTAATACAGTTAGGGTAGTGGTGCCGTGAGGGGGTTCAATAAAGGACCACTCCACCCCAATCAACCACTGTCATCTGTCCGAAACGGACTTTTGGCAAAACCGGTAAAGAAGAAAATGGCTGCGGACTTACCATAGCCGGTTCAAAGATTAAATAATGGCGATATTCGTAGTCAGGTTTTGGCTCAATCGTCCAGGGAGCAAGTCTTAGAGCCTCTTCGGCTGGTAAATAAATAATCCGATAGTAAGCCGCAGCTGGCAATATCTGCTGCCAGTAGTCAAGGAAATCTTGTGTTTCCAGGGCATTAAAACTCAACCTTTGTGCCAGATTCCGGAGAAATGTTGGCAGTTTTGAGCCCGCTATCACCCAACCGCTATTTCCCCTAGCAAGTGATAGAGAAGAAAGATTATAATGCAGCGAAGAAAACCACTGATCATCTTGGTCAAGTCTGAATTCGCCATTCTTTCTGACAAAGAGCCTGAACTCCTGGTCATTTAATTTAAAGGTTAGCGGCTGATCATGAGTGGGGTGGAAATAAAGCGGCGTAGGCAAATAGGCGGCAACCAGAGATATCCGTTCAAGACAACTTAAAGGAAGAAAAGTATCCCGCAGTTCTTGTCTTTGAGAAATAACAAACCCCTGGCGGAAACCAAATCGTTCATAGCCTTTAGTATAGTAATAGGCGTTATTACCGAAAATTTGTGCCGATGCGGCATGATATTCCTCCAGCAGGCGATCGCTTTCTTCAAGCTCTTGGGTTGTTGTTCGCTGATTCATCCCATGACCTGTAAGCTGTTGGTAAATTTCGCCGAAAGCAATCCCCCGGTTACCGCTGTAAGGCCGGTTGGGTAGGCTAGCCTCGAGTTCAGTCGGAGGCCCGGCTTGACATTCAATATCGGGTTGAGGGGATGGTGTGCTCGTTGTCGGCGAAACCGTAAAGGTACCCAGTTTTAGGCTGTCACTTTGGGCATAAACAGATTTACCGACAAAAGCTAATATTAGACTTATTAAAAGTAAATAGCTCATTATTCTATGCGTATAATTTGTATTGCATCATCGCCGATAATTTTTTGCAAATGAGCGCTTTTACTTTCAAAAAAATATAAACTTTTGAGAACCGGCTGGTTTATGTTGCCCGGACTCCCCAGTCCTTCGAGTGCTTGCGAGCGCATGGCAAAGAGAAAATTGGGATTATCCGGCAGGGAGAAAAAAACGCCATTGGGATTATCGAAAAAACCTGCAACCTGTTTAGTCGCCGTATCTACCCTAAAAAATCCAATCGGCGTCAGCGTCTGGCCATCGGTGGTTACTTTTTTAAATACAATGCCTTTTCCTGCTTGAGTCCAGGCCAGATCATAGTAAAGTAAACCGGGTTGGGTATCCAAAATGATATCTGAACCGCCGGTAATCAGGTTGACCCGCCGAATCCGGTTGGGCTTGCGCATGGCCGGGCGAAAAATACCATTAGTCGGGCTGGTTCCGGCAAGCTGGATCGTAGCCGCCGGATTAAAACTTGCAACCGCTGCCCACACCCCATTGGCTGACAAAATCGGTGTATTACTATATTCTTCTTCAAACCAGTGTTCCGGGCGAAAATCAGTACCATCGGCTTTTATAGAAAAAATACCATGGTGCAAACCCCCGCGATTTATCGAATAGCTATCAAAGTAAATCCGGTTTGTGGCCTGGGACCAAAACAGGGGATATTTAGTTTGCTCGTCTGGGGTTTGTGTCAGGATAGTTTGCGCTTCCCCACCGCCAACTGGCAATAAAAGAAAACGGCTGACAGCCGGCTGGGGAGCATCATCGACTTCCCAAAGTAAAAGCGTTTGTTCATCAGGAGACAGAAGGTAGCTGTCAATCAGATAGCCTTCCCCGGCCGTAAAAACTGCGCTTTCGCTGTCGTTGTGAACTTTAACAATTTTTCTTCCCCGATCAAGCAAACTCAGCTCGCTTAGGAAAATAACATCGCCGTTTTTAAGCGGAGTAATTTCTTTAATCTGGCCTTTCAATTTCAGGAGTTCAACGATATTGCTTCCATCGGCAGCAGCGCTGGACAGCGTTGTTTCGCTACTTTCCCCCTGACCCTGGGTTGTAGCATAGAATAATTTTACTTGTTGAGTCGCTACTGGCGGCTGATTTAAGAAATCCGGTGTTTGATTTTGTTTTTGCCCGGGTTGCTGCAAGATTCCGCTTTTTGCTTTTGCGGAAAGCGCTGTGATGATAACTATCGCTATTACAAAAACACATATCATAGCGCCTAAAATTTTGAAGCGGAATCTTTTCATTACTCAAATCGTAACACAAAATCCCCCATCTTGACAGGAGTTTTTTTTCGAGCCATGATTATTGATGTGAAAAGTTACGGCATTGCCTCGATTGCTTTGATTTTGTTAGGAATCGTTGTCTTAATTGTGCTGGTAGCCGGCGCAGCAGTAGTTTTTCGTGGGACAAAAACTGCTCCCTCGCCTTCCCCTCTACCCCAGGAGGAAACGACTACAACCCCTCCCATGTTATCTTGCCGGCTGGTAAAACTCTATGACCCAAGCTGGCACGAACTGACTCTCCAGGATTTAGAAAGCTCCAAAGCCGGAAATGTGCTTTTTATCGCTGTTGCTTCAGAACCTGCCAGCGCTACCAAAGCCCGGGTGCGGCTCAAGCAAGGAACGGGCAATTACACTGAGTGGACGGAAACGGCCGAAAAAAGGCCGGGCGGCGGGGAATTTTTCGTCGAATACCAGTTGCCAGAAGGAGAAAATAATTTTCGTCTCGAAGCCGAAGTCTTTGACAGCGCCCAGGGGGTGTGGAGGTGAGTTATTTTACCTTCCATCAATTTTTATCACCTCAAGATTTCATCATAAATCATAAATATAGATGATCTGACTTCCAACCGTTACTTGTATTGTTCTATCTCCGCCATAAAATTTTTGTTCAAGATTGGCAACAACACGACTGCTGGATTTTTTATCTACACCTAATTCTTCATAAAGCAGAGGTAACTTTTTTAAGATAATAGCAACCCTATCTTTATTCACTACTCCACCTTTTAAAGCTGCATTTTGAAATGCAGTTACATCTCTTTCATTTAAATTGCTCCTTCTGTCTTTCATAAAAACAAAAAAACCTCCCTTTTTGGGAGGTCGGATAAATAATAAAACTCTTAGCTTACACAACCTCCCTACCGAGCCATAGAATTGACTCGGTTAATAGGAAGGATAAACCAGTGATAAGCATGAATATTCATAGAATGATAATAACTTATATGATACCAACGCCAAAATGTCAAGGGGTCAAATACGCGAGGCTACTGTAAATTAACCTCTCAATCTTCGCAATTTATTACATCTCAATCTTCGCATTGTT
>CAZUUL010000124.1:0-3425 GCA_964623155.1 uncultured Gammaproteobacteria bacterium | reverse complement strand
AAAATAAAATAGCCTGTCTTCTGGTTGTTTGCTTTTTGAGCGTAGCCAGGTTGTGGCTATTGGCAGATGATCAGAGCCTAAGTAGCGCTGAAGTTGAAAAAGATAGTTTTTTGGCGCCTCAACATCGGCATCAAAGAAAAGCAAGTATTTGCCTCTGGCTTTTCTTGCTCCCAGATTGCGCTGATGGGAAACGTTACGTTTGTGGCTTGAAAGTATGGTAAATTCCGGCAAGCGCGAAGCAAATCCCCGGGCGCGGTTGACGGTTTGATCATCTGACCGACCGTCGACGACAATTGTTTCGAACTGATTAAAAGTTTGTCTGCTTAGGGACGCAAGCAACAATGGTAAAAACCGTTCTTCATTCAGAGTCGGGATAATGATGGAAAAGAAAGGTTGCATGAATTTTAACTATATTATAGCGGTTTGGCTTTTAGCATGGTACAATAAGTTTTGATATGAGCATTTCGGTCGTCGTGCCCGCCTATAACGAGGAAAATTGGATTCATCCCTGTTTAATTTCGCTAGTCAACCAAATCCAACCCGCTGATGAAATTATCGTTGTTAATAATAACAGTACAGATAAAACGGCAGCTATTTGTAAGCAATTTCCCGTCAGAGTAATCAAAGAAAAAAACCAGGGCAAAGTCTTTGCCCGTAACACCGGCTTTAATTCGGCTTCGAGTGAGATTATTGCCCGTTGTGACGCCGACTCTCTGCTGCCAGCCGACTGGATAAAAAAAATCCAAGGCGCATTTTCTTCCCGTTCCATTGTCGGCTTGTCTGGTCCTGCTTATTTTTACGATCTGGCGAAAATTGACAAAAGACTGCTCATCCAGAGAATTTATTTTGTCGCCAACCGGCTGCTGCTTGGCCATGAAGTTCTGTTCGGCTCTAACATGGCCATTGCCAAAGCTGCCTGGCTTAATGTCAAAGATTCAGTCTGCACCGACGAGACAAAAATCCACGAAGACCTTGACCTGGCAATTCATCTGGCAGCTTACGGAAAAATCTTTTATGACAAAAATCTGGTGGTGGGGATTTCTGCCAGACGCATCAGGATAAATCCCGGCTCTGTTTTTTTTGAATACCCAATAAGAGATTTAAGAACTATTCTCAACCACAGGAAAACTTTCCATGGTCCCTGGGGTCAGACCTTTAGCGCCCTTTAAGGTCTGACCCCCTATTTAGAAAAAAAACAATACCATAACTAGCGGCAACCACTACAAGAGAAACAAGAAAATTAGCCAATCCATTTGCTAAATTAGGAAAAAGATAAGATAAACCGGAAATATTAAAGGCGTTGATAATATCTAAGTTGCCGTAGCGATAGGCAGCCAGCACCACAATTGATAAGTGAATTATCGCCCAGCAAATAATTGTTTTTAACACCGCATCCAAGTATTTATTTGAAATCCAGGGTTTCATATTGTAGTTGTATAAGTTTACTGCCTTTTATATACCACCGCAACCTGGTCCCGATACAATTCTCTCCAGCCAAAGCGTTCTGGAGCTGGCCTAAGTTTAAGATCAAGAAATGTCCCGTTTTGAATAAAAATATAGTCTATTTGATAATCCTTCAGCCTTTTTTGCCACTTGCCCTCGGTCCGAATAGTCTCAAGATAAATTGTATAAGGGCTTTTTCCCTCGGAAGTGATCCAGGCCGGCATACGGCCGTCAACCAGAGATGGAAAATCGGGAGCTTGCCAGATAAGAAAACCGCCCCACTCATAGGTGGCGAAAAGTCTTCCGGGTTTTTGGGTTTTTAAAAATTCAAGCGCTTGACAGGGATAGACCATTGCTCCGCCTTTACAATACTCATCCCAGGAAGAGTTAATGGCTGCGCTTTTGGGAAACTGAAAAAAGACAATAAAAAATGCAGTTAGTACCAGTGCAAGCTTGGCTGTAACTGCTAGAAAACGGTCGGGAATTTTTGTGCTCAATAAAGATAATAAACCCATTTCTGAAGCCACAAAAATGTTTGCTAAAATAGCATAGGGAAGATTGCGGCGGGCAGCAAGCGCCAAGATAGTAAACACAGCAATCATGACTGTCCATCCCAGCCGCTGCCCCCATTTCTCCCCTGTATCCCTTTTAACCCAGAGATAAATTATAGTCGCGCCGGAGAGAAAAATAACACTAAGTGATACCCACCCGACCGGCGGCACCCACTCGGCGATAAGATGAGCCAGATTGTAGCCACCGCCAAAATGCAGCCAGTCCTCCTGATACACCCGCCAACCAAATGGGTTAACTAAAGTTGCAAGAAAACTTAAAGCTACATAAATATAATATTTGACGAATGGGTGACGCGCGTAGGGGGACCCCCAAAAAGGGGTTCCCTTGTGGATACTTTTTGGGGGAAAACGCGCGGCAGGACCCATTGACATAAAACGGAACTCAATCAGCAACCAAAGTGTAACCACAAACAACCCCAACACAAACCCACCATGTATATTTACCCACAATAAAAACAGCAAAGGCAGATAAACGAAACGCCCGCTTTTTAACAAGTATAGAGTGATCACAAAAAACAACAGACTAAACAACTGGCTTCTAAATCCCAGCTTTAAAACATCCCAGGCAAGAAAAATGGCCAGAAAAATAACAAGCATGCCAAGCCAGTTTGAAGCGCGGATAAGTTTAAACATAAGCAAAAATGTCAAACTCACAACCAGGCTGTTGACAAAGGTTAGTCCCCACCAGCTAAAAGTGTCAAAAACAACTGCCGCCACTGCCGGAAAAACCACAATCGGATAGGCCCAGGGATAACCCGGCAAAAGAAGCGAATAGTGATCTGGTGAACAGAGTTTTCCCTGATAGATAAGTTCCCTGCCACATCGAAGCTGCCAACCAAAATCCGTATCAAGAGTCGGGAGAAGGAAAAGAAAGAAAAGCAAAAGGCTAAATAGCAGTGTCCACAACCTCATGTTTCTAATTGTAGCGTGTCCTGATAAACTTATTTCACAAATGTATGCTTGCTCTTTCAAATAGTCTAATGACTCGAACTACCGAACTTTTAAATTCGCAATTTGACAATGCGCAATTATTTCTTTTTTCCTTGTAATTTAAACATCTCCGCTATTTCCCTTAGAGAAGTTGCATCTTCCGGGGATTTATCACTTCTGAATTGCTCAAGTCTGGGGAAACGCAGGGCAAAACCGGGAATATCAACGTCAAAGGCTGCACCTGATTTGGATGGCTTCAATTTCCTTCCGGCTGTATGTACCGGGCTACGTGTAATCTCGTCTGCGCGGATGACAACGACTATCTTTGGCCCGACCCAGACATCGCAATGCATCAGTTTATCCACGTCATAGCGAGCTGGTTTGTGGGCGATTTTTATTTGCTCACAGCGCTTCTTCATCTCGCGCCACTCGCTATCTGATAAACCGGTACCGATTTTGGCAATAGTTTTGAAAGTATCG
>CAZUUL010000123.1:0-3491 GCA_964623155.1 uncultured Gammaproteobacteria bacterium | reverse complement strand
GTGGCTACTGCCCACATCGTTGCAGCCATTCGAATCATAGAAACCTCTCGTTGTAATTGACGCCCAAGAGCCATTTGCGTATGGCAGCCGATATCCCTTGTACGACGATGCGACACTTGTGGAGTTCAAGAACACTCCACCCAAAGCCATTGCAATCGAGCCTATAACAGCCACAATAGCTAAGGCGACCACGATGGCGACTATGCGCCTATTCAGTTGTAAACGAGTGCGTTGGTGTTCCATTCTGGAACCTCCTTGTTGTGTGTAGATTCTGAAGAATCCCGCCTTAGGAACACAAAGGCTGCTCCCAAAGTGGGATTCTCCAGATAAAGTTAAATTGTCAAAGTACAAAGCCTAAAAAGGCTTGTGTGGTTATACCATAAATAACACTATAAGTCAACTATAGTGTAGCATTGAAGAATCTGGTATAGTAAAATTAATCATCATGAAAATAAAGAAAAATCAGCTACTTTTATTAAAGTTGATTATTGGATTGCTGGTGGTATTAGTATTGGTCAGTTTAGGTTATTTTTCAAAGCAATACTTTAAACCTGATACTGTGGGTGCTCCCACCCCTACCCCAACTGCACCAACAAGGGGGTTATTTCAAGATTTGTTAACAATAAATTGTAATTTTAAAGATGAATTTAATTACAGGTACACTCTTGATAGCGGGCTAGAGGCTAGCTTTGTGCTAGCTAAAATTGACCCAATGAAAATGCCAATAAAGGTGGACTGGGATTTGCTTAAATCTTCAGGTATGGGTCCTGTTAGTCAACTTGGGTGTGGTGGTTATGGTGGCAAAGATGAAAACTATCTTGAGTTCCTCATTCGTGCAAATATGGTAATTATTTATGATAATTATTCCGTCGCTTTGTCCCATGGGGGTCCCCCGGATTTTGGCACCAAGTTTGGTGAAGAAATTTATAATGATGGTTCAACGAAGATCCTAATGTATGTATATGGTGGTGAAGGACCTTGGTTCGTTGGAAAGATTCCTGTTTTTTTGAGGGCAGAAAAAAATATCCAGCTTAGAAATGGAGATAAAGTATATGTTAGTTATAGTTTGGTGGCTATTGAAGCTGGTGATTCGCGGTTGGTGAATTTTTTTAGTCGATATTCTAAGATATCCACAGATTATCCAGGGGAAAAAGAGGTATCATTTGGGACAAAGTATAACGAGTTAGTGAAAGAGAAGTTTTTTTCTGATCTTGACAACCTTGGGCAAAGTGAAAAGTATGCTCTCAAAGAGGCTAGGACTGTACTAAACGCAGTTTCGGCGAAGTAGAAGCCATTATGCCATGTTATAGGTCAGTAGGGAAAGTCGACGGGCAAAGATTTGCCTTAAGTTTAAACATATGCGTCGACGTTCCACGTCGAACCTCCTTATTGAGATTTTTGACTTGTTAAAGTGCTTTGTGGGTTATACCATAAGTAACCCTATAAGTCAATTATGGGGTAGTCTGTAATCGTATGGCCTGCCCGCCTGAATGCCTGCCTGCATCGCTATGCGAAGCATTGCGGGCTGGCAGAGCTTTTGGCGTGGTATAGTAGAATTAGATTATGAAAAAGAAACAAATTTTGTGGGTTAAGATTCTGGCCGGTTTATTAGTGGTATCAATTTTTGTTGGAAGTGGGTATCTCATATCAAAAAGGCCTCTAGCAAAAAAAACAGTAATTCAACCTGAAATTGCAGGCTTTCATGATATCCTGAAAAATAAATGTGAATTTTCCGAAAGCGACCCATACGGCGGTCAAATAGATCTCTCGTCTTTACCGCTTAATATAGATTGGGAGAAAATTTTACCCTTCAGCCTTAGGCAACAATCCAACAAGGCCAATTGTTCGGCAGATTTGGAAAGGCGAAACTTTTATATCAGTATTAGTTTGGGAGACAAAGGTGGAGTGGTTATATTTAGGGAGGATATGATTTCATCTGATGGGCCAATTAGACCACTAGAAACTATTGGAAAATCAACTAAGTTAATAAAAAAAGATGGTGGAGTTACTATTGTAAGATTGAGTGAATTCAACGTTCTAAACTTAATCGGAGATAGAGTCATTACCATTAGCAGTGGTGAGAATATAGTTGTGAGATATGACGCCACCGTTTCAACTGAAAAAAATGGCTTTGAGAAGACACTTCAAGAAGTAGAAGCGGTTTTGAGCACGGTGTCTGCGAAGTAGTAAGATAATAAAGGGTTTTGCTTACACCCCCCCCTCCCCCAAACTACCCAAACGACTGGTTCGAGCATTACTTCATATCAAACCAGGAAAGTGGAATATTTGGCGTTTCTGTAATCATCATACTTCTTGATACTGAAAGCAAAACCGCCGTTGATCCGACAATTGACGGGATTTTAGGGACGTTTAGATTTACGAAGTAGGTCTCTTCAAGGACTGTCCTTGAAATAGATGTCATTACGCTCTGTTATAGGTCAGTAGGGAAAGTCGACGGGCGAAGATTCGCCATAGGGTTGTAAATACGTACGTCGGCTTTCCATGCCGAACCTCCTTGTATTGAGATTTTTGACTTGTTAAAGTGCTTCGTGGGTTATACCATAATTATCACTATAAGTCAATCACGAGGGTTGTACTTGACGGTCTGGTATATAGTAGAATAGGTTATGAGAAAAAAGCAGCTATTTCGAATTAAATTGATTGTGGGTTTGTCGACAATTCTTATACTTGTTGGAGGGGGGTATCTTGTGTCTAGAACCCTTTTCGTAGGAACTCCTGCAACCCAACCCACGGCTGAGAGTTTTCAAGACATTCTAGCTAAGAATTGCAATACTTCTATTGGAAAAATTGATATTGATGTTGTCCCCCTTAAGGTTGACTGGGATGCGCTGAAATCACTTGGTGTAACCAAACCCGAGACATTTTCTTGTGGGAAAGACGTGGCGGAAGCTGGGTACACCTTATTGCCCGTGTCCGGGGTATATGTTTATAGTATGCACACGGTCGCCACTGCCTTTGGCGGCACACCCGATCCAGAACTTATTGGAAGCATAATAAAGGATGACGGCACGGTTAAAATAGTTGTTTTTCTAAGATTAGGTGAAGGACCAAGAATTGTAGGCACACTACCTGTAGTAATATTAGGCGAAAAGAAACTATCCTTAACCAATGGAGAGATAATTTATGCAGGCTACGAGTTGACTGCGATCGAACCAACTGACCCACGATTGGTCAATCTGCTAAATAAACATTCACAACCATACTACAAAGAAGAGCGGGAACTGCTCAGCACCATAGACCGAAATCAATTAATTAAGAACAACTTCTTTTCCAATTTGAATAAACTAGGTCCTAGCGAAAAAAAAGCTCTTGATGAAATTGAACTTGTTTTGGACGCGGTGACGGCAAAGTAACATATTTTATAGGGTATCTTTATGGTCTGCTATAGTAGAATCATGGTTATGAAAAAGAAACAATTAGTCTGGATAAAAATATTGGCTGGAATAGTTGTTGCAGGCGCTTTAATGGCT
>CAZUUL010000122.1:0-3521 GCA_964623155.1 uncultured Gammaproteobacteria bacterium | reverse complement strand
CCAGAGCTTGCTCTGGGGTTCATACCTTTGATTGAGTTTGACCCACAAAGATCGGGTTGACAAAAGTTATAGTTAGTTATATGTTCTAGGGTAATAAATTGGCCCAAAGAGTTTGGGTAAGCAGGGTGTAATTCCCTCACAGTGCCGCTACTGTATAGTCAGAAAACCACTCTTTTGGGGTAACTTTCGAGCAAAAGGAATTGCATTGTTACCTTCTCGCTCGAGAAGGTTTTTTTATGGGAAAAACATATCCAAAATTAAAAGTCTACACAAAAACAGGAGATAAAGGCGAAACGTCACTTTATGGAGGAAAGCGGGTCGACAAATTTGATCCGCGAGTTGAAACATATGGGACGATAGATGAACTCAACTCTTTTATTGGAGTAACAGTAGCAGGACTTGGCAATAAACATGCAAAAATCAGCAAAGAGCTTATACATATTCAGCATGATCTATTTGATATTGGTGCTTTGCTTGCCAATCCCAATCCCAAATCTAAACATCAAGCCTCAGAATTTTTTGGGCAAAGAGCTGCTGACTTTGAAAAATTGATCGATACCATGGCAGAAAAAATTCCCGATTTTCAGTGTTTTTTACTGCCGGGTGTTGGGAAAAATGGCGCCCATCTTCATCTTGGTCGAACAATTGCTCGCAGAGCCGAGCGGCGCATCGTAGAACTTGCAAAAAAAGAGAAAATAAATTCTGCTGTTCTCATCTACCTAAATAGACTCTCTGATTTGCTTTTTATTATGGCCAGATTTGTAAATTGCAAGGAAAAGAAAAAAGAGACTATATGGCAGGAGCAGTTTTAGCAGAAAGAGCAATTTCTCATGAAGTTTATTCAACTAAAGCAAGAGTTGAAGATGACTCACTAGAAAAAAGGAGAAATTTCTTTACAGAAATTACTTATGCTCAAAAAGGCGGGTGGCTACAGTTTAGCATTGACTTTGAAGCATTTAGCACTCGTTATAAGGGATTATATCCGGACAATTTAATTACAGATGGTTATTATCATTTGAAAAGAGAACAATATGCAGGATTTGCCAATAATGCCATCAACTACTTAACCGATTATGTGCAAGCACGGCGTCTTTTAGAATCTACCGATCCCATTTTAGCTCACGAAAATGCCATCAGAAAAATCATGCCCAACTTACTTTCTGCTGCAACCGAGTATCCTTTGTCGCAAGCAACTAAAACTGATGAAAGAATTGAACGATGGACTGATAGTTGGCGGTTGCTAGATTCTCATAGCGGGCGCGATATGGAAGAAGTATTAATAGATGCACTTACCTCTTCTCAAGTAGATACATTAATTCAAGCTAGATGCGCCGTAAATCGTAAAAATTACTTAATCCTTGCAGAGGGAAGAGGATTAGATGATAAACGAGTATTTGTAGAATTTAGTCCGCGACCCTTACAGGAAAAAGATGGTTATTTTAATGACTGTATATTTTTTTATATCTTCGACCCATCAACAAGGCAAGAAAAAATTGTCCAGCGCTGGTTGAAAGCGCCGCTAGAGGAATTTGTTAAAGATTTGTTACCCAGGTTGGGTATCTATCTAGAGCCAGATGCTACTGACGCTGATGTTATGAACTCTAGTTATTTTGTTTCTCCAGAGCAACTAGACTATATTGAAGCCTTTATTGATAATCATCATGGGCGTCTGACAGCCCACAAAACCGTGCTCGATCAATATGTATGGGGCGAGCTTAGGACATTTTTAGTTAATGACCTAGCGCCAATTTTTGCAAATACCTATTCGAAGTTTGACGCCCAAGAAGATTTATCTTTTGAGCTTAGTGAAATAGTAAATTCATTAAAATTGGCACAACTAAAACTCAATAATAAAATTATGGAAATAACTGACTTGCGGACAACAGCGATGCCAATATCAGCGGCTGAATTTCAAATTCTCGAGACCAATAGATACTATCGTCGTGATTTTATGGAGGAGAATAATATCCAACTCAGAGATTGTCCACAAGGTCTTGGTCAAAGAAGCATTTTCGGCAAAGCTTCAGGCATTACCAGTCAGGGCGAGCAATCAGTATTAAAATGCGTTCAATGCCCATTCTGTAAAAATACAGTCGATGCCGTCATAAGCGGCGGGAAAATTACTTGCCCCAGTTGCAATGCTTCTTCTCCATACACTGAACCACAAGCCCTAGCTGCGTAAAAATTTTATTTTTTTGCTTCTTGACAAAAAATACAAAAGTAATAAAATATTACTAATATGAAATTAGGCATTGTTACCACAACCAATACTAAAGGGCAAGTCGTTATTCCTTTCGAGATGAGGAGGGCGTTGGGTATTGATGAAGAGGTACCCTTGCACCTTGTCATGCAAGGTGAGAGCATTATTATTTCTCCTGTTAAGGCAATCATTAGCGATGTGAACACTGGAAGCGCTTACCTTGATATTTTAGAAAAAACGCAAGGCACCTGGGTTGATGAGGATTGGATGACTTTAAGAAAGAAAAGGAGAAAAATTGAATTAGCTGCTTCTAAAAAAAGAAAAAATACATGGTAGTACTAGATACCAACGTGATTATTGATCATTTAAGGCAGCCTAAAGGTGCAGTAACGCATTTTAAGCAAATTATTCAGAATAACCTTAAAGAAGCTCTCGCTATCTCAATGATTAGTATCCAGGAGCTCTACGAAGGAAAATCTACCCTTAGTGTAGAGAAAGAGAAATTTCTCTTGGCAACTATTAGCCATCTCCTGATGCTTCCCTATACCTTCGAAGTAGCTCAACTGGCTGGGACTATTGCGCGAGATCGAAAAAGACCTATTGATTTAGCTGATGCGGCCATTGCTGCAACAGTAATTATAAATGATGCAAAGCTCTTTACTCTTGATAAAAAAGATTTTTGGGGAATTAAAAATTTGGATTTTTTAAATGCTTCTTGACAGAGATTCTGATTCGGTGTTAGAGTAATACTTTGTTATGGTGGAAAAGAAAACTTCCTCAAATCCTTTGCAAAATAGCACCATTCCCTGGCTTCTTGTGGTTGTTGCTGCATTTGTAATTGGTTCAATGTGGAGCAAGCTTCAGGCGGGAAAAACTAGTGTAACCACTAAAGCAGAAAATAAACAGGAGTCGCCGCTTTCGCTGAATAATCTTAAAGCCTATGCCAAAGAACTCCGGCTGGATGGCAAAAAATTCGAAGCCTGTTTAAGTGGCAAAAATCAGGCTGATAAAGTCAAAAAAGACGCTGACCAGGGACTAAGGATAGGAGTCAGCGGTACGCCGGCATTTTTTGTCAACGGGTATTTGATAAGCGGCGCCCAGCCATTTGCCAACTTTAAAACCGTGATCGATTATTTATTGGTTGGAGGATTACTCGAGGCCAAGACCCTTCCCCAGGAGGTCGATACTCTGGTTAAGCAAGGTGCAGTAAGCAGTGAAAAGAAAACAGTTGATATCGGAGAAGCGCCAGTCAGAGGTAATCCAGGTGCAAAAATTACTCTGGTTGAGTTTTCGGATTTTGAATGCCCGTTTTGTCATCGCG
>CAZUUL010000121.1:0-3531 GCA_964623155.1 uncultured Gammaproteobacteria bacterium | reverse complement strand
CTTGATCAAACTACGCCAAATGCTCCAAAATTTCCAACACAAGAATCAACGCCCCAGGCCAGTCCCTCGGCTAAAATTTTAAAACCGAAATTCGTACTCCGCAACGGAACCCTGATTAACGGCCTGACTAAACGCTACGAATCCAAATTAAAAGACCAGATCAGTGACGCGGTCGTAGTTGAACGGGAAAATGCAAAAACTTCGACCTACACTAAAAGTATCATCATCGATTTATCAGGCGAACAGACTGACCAGGTAAAACAAATAGCGCGCGATCTATCTCTGAAAGTTTCCAACCTGCCGGAGGCCGAAGCAAAACCCCACAATGCCGACTTTCTAATCATCCTGGGAACCGATGCCGAGTGAAACCCAATTAGGGTCTTGACAAGATGTTTTTTAAACAGTTATAGTAGAGTGTATCTCGTATGAAACGCCTGTCCGCTTTTTTATTTTCTTCATTGTTAACTTTTGTTTTAATGCTTCTTGTTACCTACTCGCCTGTCTGGGCTGAAGACTCAACTAATGCAAGCGGTTCGACCATGACAAAACCCCGGGAAGCCGGTTTGACCCGGGCAGTGGAGCGGCAGGAAAACCTTAAAGAGCGTATGGAAGAGCGAAAAGACAGGATTGAAGACCGGGCTGCATCGCGCGCAGCAAAACTTGACGAGCGAAAACAATCAATCGTCAACCGGATTCTTGCCCACGCCCGCAAAATGCTCGAACGGGCAGGATGGATTATGACCCGGCTGGATAATATCTGGAAGCGGGTCGAGAGCCGGATGGATAAACTAAAAGCGGCAGGCAAAGATCTTTCAAGCTTAACCAACCTTGTGACCGATGTGAAAAGCAAACGGGAACAAGCACAAAACAGCATCGCTTCAGCCAGCACAAGTCTATCGGCCCTGGAAGGCTCAAATGAACCAAAGACTGCAGTTGAGGCATTCCGTCAGGCTTTTAGCAATGTCAAAACTACACTTAAAAATTATCATCAGGCAATTGTCGCCGTAATCCGAAGTCTTCAGGGCATGAGTCAAGAAATAAAATTATCAACGCCGTCGGCTACAACCAGCACAACTAGACCAAGCACACAATAACGATAGTCTTGTAAATTATGGATAACCAAAACCAAAATCGCAATCAAACCCAGCCACCCGCAGAAACGCAATCACCAACAAGCGTTCCGCCCCAAACTGCTGCACCCGCTGCTCCTTCGGCAGCGCCGCAGCAAAGCCCGCCGCCATCTGTTCCCCCTTCACCCCCCACTTATGTTCTTTTTATCGTCGGGGCTTTGGTCGTCGTAATAGCAGCCATAGGTTTAGTAATATTTCTGGGCAAAGGGCGGTCAGCTCAACCTGGAGCGTCAACCCCGACTTCATCTTTAATTCCGCCCCAAAGCCCAATTTCACCAACCGAATTGCCTACGCCGACACTTTCTACTTCTGACGATGTGCCCAGTTTGGAAAAAGACGCCAATGCAACCAAACTCAATGATATGGATAAAGAAGACGTGCAAATCAACCAGGAACTGCAGGGACTTTAAATCTATTTTAGAGGATAGTCGAAGACCTCACCCGCACTAAACAAAAGTTTTATTTCTTCCTTAGCCCGCTCAACCGAATCAGATGCATGGATGACGTTTTCCTGAACGTCAAAGCCAAAATCTCCCCGGATGCTTCCTTTGGCTGCTTTGCGGCTGTCGGTAGGACCAGCCAGAGTGCGAACAACCGCAACGGCTTCTTTACCTTCAAGGACAATCGCGACCACCGGCGTCTGTTTCATAAATTGTCTAAGCTGGGCAAAAAACGGTTTGTCTTTGTGATGTAGATACCAGGTGTCTAAAATTACGTCGTCAAGCTGAACCATTTTCATGGCAGCTAAACGCAGGTTTAGGTCTTCGAAGCGATGGATAATTTTCCCTACTAGTCCCTTTTTGACTCCGTCCGGTTTTATAAGAACAAGCGTGTGTTCCATAAAAGTTTGCTTAAGTCAACAATTTCTCAAATCGATGTTGATCTTTAAACGGGCCGATGACCGCAAGATTGAGTTTTTTGCTAACAAAAATGTCCTTGGCAACCGCCGCGACTTCTTCTTGCGTCACCGCTTCGAGTTGTTCAAGAATAGTTTTGGGCGTCCGGATTTTTCCTTCCAAAATCTCCTGGGTGGCATACAAACCCGCCACCGAGCGCGAATCTTCGAGTTCAAGAATCAGCCGGCCCTTTAAATACTCTTTAGCCCGCCGCAGCTCCTGAGGGGTAACTGGCAGCTGATTATTGGCAATCCCTTGGTATTGACCGATGATAACGGCAATCGCATCAGTGATACGCTTAACATCAACGCCTGCCTGGGTGACAAAATGCCCGACGTCATGGTATTGTTCACCCGAGCTTCTGACATAGTATGCCAGCCCGCGTTTTTCCCGAACTTCTATAAACAGGCGCGAACTCATGCCTCCGCCTAAAATCGCTGATAAAACAGCCAAAGCGTAGCGTTTCGGCGAAGCCAACGCATAAGCCCTGACTCCGATACACAAGTGAGCCTGCTCGGTTTTTTTATAGCGAACAAGCAGTCCAGGCTTGGTCTGGTTATCGTTGGCTTTGATAAACTGACTGCTTTGCCGCCTTTGCCAACTCCCCAGCCATTTTTCGCTCAATTCAATGCTTGGGTTTTTTCCCGATCCGGTAAGGCCTGCGGGAATGCTCCCGGCAACCGTCACGGCTACGTTTTGCGGGGTGTAAAAACGCTCCATGTAGGCTAAGAAGTCGGCCCGGGTGATTTTTTTTATGTTTACCACCGAACCGCTGATTTCCCAACCCAATGGATGGTCGCCGTAAAGCAATTCCTCATAAAGATCGCTGACTTTTCGCATCGGCGTGTCCTGGTACATGTTGATTTCTTCAATAATAACTCCTCTCTCCTTGGCAATTTCTTCCTCAGCCAGAAGGCTGTTAAGAAGCATATCTGACAGAACATCAAATACCAGCTCGAGGTGTTTGTTGTGGGCTTTGATGTAATAGCCGGTGTGGTCTTTACTGGTAAAAGCGTTAAATTCGCCGCCGATGCCGTCGATAATTTCAGAAATTGCCAGGGAGGAGGGCCGGGTTTGAGTTCCCTTAAAAGCCATATGTTCCAGAAAGTGGAAAATGCCGTTGACATCTTTGCTTTCGTAACGGCTGCCCGCCGCAACTATGACCAGAACTGTCACCGAAGGCACAGCTGTCATGGGAATGGTGATTACCCGCAGGCCGTTGGCAAGAGTAGAGATTTGATAGCTGTTAAACATAGCAAGAGCCTTATTCTATCACAAGGGCCTTCATGGTACTATAGAAAGATGACTACAAATGCAATTTTTTTGCTTGCCATAGGCTCATTCTTTCTGCTCTTTTTCCTTTCGCGAAAGCTTATGACCAAATTTTTTCTCCTGTTTTTTTTGTTGACTAAAAATAAATCCCTGAGCATGCACCTTTTGGCGCTGATTTTCCTGCCGGGAACGTTTATTCACGAATTCTCTCATCTCCTGATAGCGATCCCCCT
>CAZUUL010000120.1:0-3554 GCA_964623155.1 uncultured Gammaproteobacteria bacterium | reverse complement strand
AAAGGCCAGCTATCGCCTTGTGTTTTAAGAGTATTTTAAGCCGGGTTAGTTTATCAGGCCAGTGCTTCTGGTAAAAGTACAAAAGTCCGGAAAAAAGATTGACGTAGGGTATTCGCCTGTCAGCGCTGCTTGCGCTTCCGACGTGAATAAAATGGGCATGGGGGTAAAAGAATACTCCCAAACTGATTTTTTTTGCCCGATAGCAAAGATCAACCTCATCCATATACATAAAAATTTGCTCGTCAAACCCGCCCAGCCGGCGGAAAACATCTTTTTTAATTAGTAAGCAGGCGCCCGATACCCAATCGGTTTTTGTAAAATTTTTGGGCGAGAAACGGGTAATATGCAGTTGATCACCTTTTAAAAATAGTGATAGAAATACTATCGGAAGACTGTAAAAATACCCGCATGATGGTTGAGAAGAGCCATCGGGGTTGAATAATTTCCCGCCAAAGATACTGTCCCCACCTTCTTTGGCAAAATCAAGCAATTTTTCAATGCCGCTGTTTAATACTCGAGTATCACTATTTAAAAACAAAACGTATTTACCTTTTGCGACCTCGGCTGCCTGATTGTTTGCCCTTCCGTAGCCCACATTTTCTTTATTGACTATCATGCCAACAAAAGGAAACTCGCGCTTTATCATCTGGACAGTGCCATCATGCGAATTGTTATCCACGACTATTGCCTCCCAGCTCAAAGAAGAAGAACTGCCAAGCGATGACTCAATCGATGTTAAACACCGCCTGAGCAAATACTTGGTGTTGTAACTGATAATGATGATAGAAAGATCTTTCATAAAGACAAATCATTATTGATAAACTGTACCACGATAACCAGCTGAAAGTATATTAACTGTTTTGTTTTGTTCATTGATAACGTAAATTATTCTATACATTCCAATCTTATATGAAAATTTTCCAGCAAGTTCCTTTGTCAATGGTTTTCCTATGCCAGGACTTTCACGTAATTCTCGAAGAGATAAAATTATTGCTGTTTCATAATGTTTGGGGAGTCGTTTGAGGTCTTTTTTTGCTTGAGGTGAGAGAAACACATTATACATGAATATTAAGCTCTTTTTCTACTTCTTCCAGTGGTATTGTTTGCCCTTTTTCTAGCTCTGCTTCTCCTTTTTTGATTGCCTTCATTAAACTCTTATCGGCTAAAATCGCATGGGTTTCTTTCCATGATTCATATTCTTCAGCAGAAATCAAAACTGCCGTAGGAGAACCATTGACAGTAATGACATATTCATCCAAACGTTTGCTGGCGTTCTCAACCAAAGTTGCCAATTCTTCTCGCGCTCTGGTTATGGATAATGTTTTTATCATATCGTTATATTACATAATTCTGTACAAAAGTCAAATATTCGGTATTTCTAAGGAAACCCTGGGTTTTAAGTCAGTGAGGTTTCACTATTTAAGACGTCGTAAAGCAAACAGTTTGGCCATATCGATAAAAAGGAATGTCAACCACATGACGGAGCGGGGATATCTTTTGACAAGATGTTTTTTATAAAATATTTTCATCGTATCATAAAAAGCTGCTGTTGATTTAACGCGAGCTTCCCTGTTGCCGCTTTCCCGACCGCTGCTTTTTTTGTAGTGGGTGATAGAAATATCTGGCACAAACATAATTTTCCAACCCGCCTGTTTTATCCGGTATGACCAGTCAAGATCTTCTCCATACATAAAAAAATCTTCATCGAGTAATCCGACCTGATTAACGACACTTTTTCTGACAAGATAAAATGCGCCGACGGCAGAATCGATCTCATGCGTTGTGGATAAATCCAAATAATACAAGTGGTAACCGGAAAACAATTTAATCTTGGGAAATAATCTTTCCAGACCTAAAAAATAGCATAACGACGCCCAGGGAGTGGGAAATCCCCGATGACAGGCAGGATCTAACCAACCATTGGCCAGCTTTACCTTACAGGTTGAGACTCCGACCAAAGGATTGGCTTCCATGAAATTTACCATATGACCAAGAGTCTTCCGCGGAACTTTTGTGTCAGAGTTAAGAAGCAGAATATATTTTCCCCTAGCCTGGCGCATGGCTAAATTATTGGCTTTTGCGTAGCCGATGTTTTCTTTATTAGCCAGCAGATGAACGTCGGGAAATTTTGTCGCAACCATTTTTTTGCTTGCATCTTGGGAAGCATTGTCGACGACGAAGATTTCGCTTTTAAGTTGGCTTTTTTGCAAAGCCTGAGTCAGCGAGAGCAAGCTGATTTTCAAATACTCCCTAGTGTTATAACTTACTATAATGATCGAAAGGTCAATTGATGTATTACTCATTGTGACCAACTTCTTCATAGATTCGATCCAGCCGACGGCCTATATCTTCCCAGGTATATTTTTTGGCAACAAATCGATAAGCAGCCTCACTCAGGATATTTCGTAAATTGTGATCTTTTAATAACAGCAAAGCTAGGCGGACAAGCTCACCAGATGTACGACCCACAAGAACTTCCCTGCCTTCTTGGGCAGCGATACCTTCTATACCAACCGGTGTGGTCACCACCGGGCAGCGGGAAGCCATTGCTTCCAAAATCTTTAGCCGTGTCCCTCCGGGGCCTTCTATGGGAGCCAGCATGAGTTGTGCCTTTTTGTAACTGTCGCGAATGTCACTTACATTTTCTGCAAAAGTTATATTTTTTTCTTTTAGGGTTTTTACGGCATCTATCTGTCCCCGACCAACGATAAGTAACCGGGCGGGAGGAAACTCTAGTCTTATTTTCGGCCAAATATCGCGGATAAGTATTTCAACTGCTTCTCTGTTTTGAAGCCATTTGAAATTACCCACATATAGAATGATTGGCTCCTGTATTTTGTCATCCTTTTTAAGAGAAAATGATTTTACATCGACACCGTTTGGAACAATGTCAACATTAAGAGCCGATACCAGTTTTTTCATTTTCGAGGCATCAGCCTCTGACATGGCTACTACCTTTTGTGCCCGTTGCCAATAATGTTTTTCCCAATATTTAACTTTTAGAACGTCCAGAAGAAGCAAAGGTTTTAAAGGTAAAAGGCTGTAGTTCTGGACAAAATGCATATAAACTCTGTATTCGATGGTTTGCTCGACTAAAAGAACGGGTACGCTGGTTTTGGGAATATTCGGCATAACATAAAAGGTTTCAGCGTGGATAAGATCATAACGGCTACTCGCAAGTTCACTTCGAAGAAGTCTGTGCAAGGTTCTTGATAAGTAAAGACTAACTAAAAAAGGATAAGCTGTGAAAGCCGCTAAAACGATATTTATGATTGACCAGGCTGGCCGGCGCTTGACGACAAAAATTTGTTTGCAAAATGCTTGCAGATGCCGGATGGAGGTTTTTTCTTCTTCACTCCGGATGAAACTAAAAAGGGTTATTTCGTGTTTTTTAGCCAGCTGTTTAATCAGATTGTAAGACCTAGTCTGCCCCCCGGAAAGAAGTGGATAAGGCAGATAGGGTGTGATCATTAGTATTTTCATGGGTCAATCCTTGGGCAGATGTGAATCGGGCACGAGCTGAATAATCGTGAATTTGGGATCGTCGATGATCA
>CAZUUL010000119.1:682-3597 GCA_964623155.1 uncultured Gammaproteobacteria bacterium | reverse complement strand
GTAATTACCATCGCAACAAGTTGAACCGGAACAAGATTGCCAATAATTTCTCCGTTGCGAAGAAGTACATACATGCCAAACGCCTGAACTAAAGCAAGCGGAACTGTAATAACTCGCGTGTATTGATTTATTTTTTGTCTGCCGAAATCGCCCTCTTTAGAAAGTTGCTCAAGTTTGGGAAAAACCAGAGTCAGAAGCTGCATGATGATCGAAGCATTGATATAAGGATTCAAACCCAAAGCAATGACTGAAAAATTAGCCAGAGTGCCGCCGCTAAAGATATTCAGAAGTCCCAAAAATTGGTTGCCGCGAAAAAGCTGCTGCAACTTAACCAAATCAACACCAGGGATAGGCAGATGGGCAAATAAACGGAAAACCATAAACATGCCAATGGTGAAGAGAATTTTTTTTCGCAGCTCGGCGATTTTCCAGGCATTAAAAAGCGGGCTTAAGATTTCATTCATTTCACTGTGCCTCCAGCCGCCTCAATTTTCTTTTTGGCGCCTTTTGACGTCGGCAGTTCGACTTTAAGCGGAACTCTAAGTTCGCCGTCGCCTAAAATTTTTATTCTGTTGTCAGCTATTAACGATGCTTCGACAATTTTTTGTTCTACCAAAGTTTTAAGGGTAACCTGGGAATTGGCAGGAAATAGATTCAGGTATTTTACATTGATAATCAATGGTTTTTTGGCCCGGGATTTGTTTCGCAAGCGGCCACGCAACACAGGCAGACGTTTAATTAGTCTAAGTTGCCCGCCCTCAAAACCAA
The DNA here is from genome assembly GCA_964623155.1 of uncultured Gammaproteobacteria bacterium. GTDB lineage: Bacteria > Patescibacteriota > Microgenomatia > CAZUUL01 > CAZUUL01 > CAZUUL01. The sequence continues at coordinate 2,829 of CAZUUL010000119.1, read as the reverse complement.
GCCTTATTTTCTCACGAGCTTTCTGGCCTTTGGTTCCCCGGCCTGCGGTTTTTCCCCGACCACTGCCGTGGCCGCGGCCAAGCCGGCGTTTTTTGTCGGTTCTAATTTTAGGCAAAGATTCAAGCTTCATAGTGTTTTTCGGCTATGAAATCGTTTTAATACCTCAAAGGTCGCGTAGACATTGCTGGCCTGGTTGTCGGTGCCGAGAATCTTTGAGACAATATCGCGAATTCCCGCAGCCTCAACTACGGCTCTAACTGCGCCACCAGCAATGACACCTGTACCTGGAGGAGCTGGTTTAAGCAATACTTTAGCCGCCCCGTGTTTGATATAAATTTCGTGGGGAATGGTGTTATTGTGCATTGGCACGGTAATAAGATGTTTCCTGGCGTAAGTCGATGCCTTGCGGATAGCACTGCTGACTTCCGGAGCCTTGCCTAAACCGACTCCCACCCTGCCCTTTTTATCGCCGACCACAACCAAGATTGAGAAGCCTATCTTGTTACCTCCCTGCGTCTTTTTCGACACCCGGTTGACTTGGATTATTTTTTCCTCAAATTCACTCGATTGAGTATCGCGGCGCATAAAATTCCTTTTCATTAAAATTTTAAGCCTTCTTTTCGAGCACTATCGGCCACGGCTTTGACTTGACCATGGTAGCGATAGCCACCACGATCAAACACTACTCTTATAATACCTTGTTTCTTAGCTCTCTTTGCAAGTTCTTGACCGGCTGCTTGCGCTTTGTCTATTCCTTTACCTTTAAACCCGAGTGTTTTTGTATGAATGCTAGCAAGTGTTGTCCGGGTCTCATCGTCAATGATTTGAGCATAAATATAGCGATTTGACCTAAATACAGAAAGCCTTGGGCGTTCCTTAGTGCCGGCAAATTTTACTCGAATTCGAGTATGGCGTTTTTTTCGTGCGTCCTTATAGCGTTTAATCATAGAAGTTTATTTAACTCCGGGAGTAGCAGCGGCTCCTACCGCTTTAGCTGCTTTACCGGCTTTCTTTCGTACAATTTCACCCAAGTAGCGGATGCCTTTACCTTTATATGGTTCAGGTTCACGTAAACGGCGGATGGCAGCTGCCATCTCCCCCACTTGCTGTTTGTCAGCACCGCTAACAGTTATTTTATTATCACTGGTAGTAAAAGTTATACCTTTAGGCATGGTTATTTTAACAGGATGAGAAAAACCAATCGTCAATACCAGTTCATTTTGCACAACCGCTGCCCGGTAACCAACTCCAACCAGTTCGAGCACTTTTTGCCAACCGTGACCGACTCCATAGATATGGTTTGCAACAAGGGTACGCATGGTAGCGGCGAGAGCCTGCATTTCTTGAGTGTCTTTTTCTGGCCGAATAGAAATACTGCTCGCCTGTTTTTGATCGAACCCGACTTGCGGGTGAAGCTTTAATAAAAGTTCTCCTTTAGGGCCACGAATAGTAAGCGTTTGACCGCTAGCAGTTACGCTTACATCAGAAGGAACAGTAATGGGTTGTTTTGCTATTCTCGACATATAAAACATCCTTCTTTTACCAAACTTTACAAATAAGTTCGCCCCCTAGACCGGCTCGCTTTGCCTCTTTATCAATCATAAAGCCTTTGGAGGTGGAGACTATAGCAATTCCTAAACCCCCAATTACCGGAAAAATGGCATGTTTCTTTACGTATACCCGCCGGCCCGGCTTGCTTATGCGAATAACATCAGTCAAAACGGGCATTTTCTCCTGATAACTAAGAGTTACACGCAGCCGTTTGCGGCTGCCAGCGACCACTTCGCTTTCTCGCAAATACCCCTGTTTGGTGAGAATCTGCGCCAGCCGGTCTTTAACCGAAGAATAAGGTAGTTCCACGGTTTGCAACCGGGCAAGATAACCATTTTTGATTTGTGTAAGAAAATCGGATATGGGATCTGATATCATAGTTGACTTCGGTTACCAGCTTACTTTAATCACACCCGGAAGCTGACCCTTTTGAGCAAATTCACGAAAACATAAACGGCAGAGTCCGAATCGCCTGATATACCCCCGGGCGCGGCCGCAAACTCGACAGCGGTTGCGCTGCCGAACCGCAAATTTTTGTTTTTTTTGGAATAACAGGAATTATTATTTATTCAAATTCAAAACTTGCTAATGTCTTA
>CAZUUL010000119.1:0-672 GCA_964623155.1 uncultured Gammaproteobacteria bacterium | reverse complement strand
AATGTCAGAAACTTTAGCCATAATTTGTATGTTAAATTTTTTTAAATGGCATTCCCAATGCTTCCAGCAATGCTCTTGCGTGAGCATTGGTCTTAGCCTTTGTCACTATAGTAATTTCTAACCCGCGAGTTTTGTCGATTTTACTATATTCAATCTCTGGAAATACAATTTGTTCACGCAACCCAAGCGTGTAATTACCCCGACCGTCAAAATGTTTGTCACTGACACCCCGAAAATCCCGCATACGCGGTAAAACTATGGCAATAAGTTTTTGCAAAAAGTCGTACATTCGTTCTCCTCTTAAAGTCACTTTTGCCCCGATAGTATCGCCGGCGACTAATTTAAAGGTAGAAATCGACCGGCGGGCGTGGGTAATGATTGGCTTTTGTCCAGTTATCCTAGCAAGCTGTTCACCGGCAGTCTGAAGCGCCTTTTTATTTTCCAGAGCCTCACCCAAACCAATATGGACGATAACTTTATCAACTTTAGGGACTGCCATAGGGTTGACAATCCCGAGTTTTTTTTGCAGATGCGGCTTAATTTGTTGATTAAAATAGTCAATTCGTTTTCCCATATATTTTATATTTGTTTTTTACAGCGCTTGCATATCCGCCGCTTATCCTTGCCTTCCAGGCTAAAACCCACGCGGGGTGGTTTGTTGCAGACGGGGCA
>CAZUUL010000118.1:0-3648 GCA_964623155.1 uncultured Gammaproteobacteria bacterium | reverse complement strand
TAGCAAAGGTATGTGGGTAACAGATATGTCAGATTATCCCGAACACAAGCAGGGATTTTTAAGGAGGGATAAAGTCTATTGTTTAGAACAAGCGAAGTTGATTGGTGTATCAGTTTATATGCTATTAGAGCAATTAATGAGTAATTCCTCAATAACATTGCAAAGGAAAGCTCAAGCTATTCTGCGTTTAAGCGATAAACATGGGAAAACGGATTTAGATGCAGCGTGCAAGCACGCATTAATCTTTGGGAATCTAGAATATCAAAGCATTAAAAGCATTTTGGAGAATGGGCTTTTAATGAACAAATTGGTATTGGAGCGTTCACAACCATCGAGGTTGAGTAAAGGCGCATTTTTAAGAGAAGCGAACGAATTTTCTGTAGAGGAGGCGCAAGCATGTATTTAGAACAATTACATGAATTATTAAATCGTCTTAAGCTTCGAGGGATATTGGATGTTTTGGATGTGCGACTAGAACAAGCGCGTAATAATAATTTATCACATCAGGAATTTTTATGTACTTTATTCCAAGCTGAAGTGCAGCGTCGAGATTTAGAGGTATTGCGTAGAAGGGTTAATAAAGCAAAGTTTGCAGAGGAAAAAACACTAGAGAATCTTGAACAATCACGTTATCCCGCTAAGGTACAGCAATTGATACGAGATCTTGCATGTGGTCAATATTTAAAAGAGGGCCATCATGTTTTAATAATGGGACCTACTGGCACTGGAAAGACACATCTTGCACAGGCGCTTGGCCATCAAGCCTGTAGGAAAGGGAAACGTGTTCGATTTCTGGATGCAAATGAGTTTTTTAGGATTATGAAGGCGAGTCGAGCAGATGAGACATGGAGTAAGACACTGCAACAGTTTGTCACAGGAGTTTCTGATTTGCTCATTCTAGATGATTTTGCGTTAAAGACACTGACGACAATGGAGGCTGAAGATCTGTATGCGTTGATAGCCGCTAGGCATGTCAAACATAGCATGATTATTACCAGTAATCGCACAGTAGAGGGATGGTTAGAATTATTTCCTGATCCTGTTCTGGCCAATGCAGCTTTAGACAGAATAGCTAATCGTGCGTATCATCTGATTCTCGAAGGGAAATCATATCGCCGGGAAAACCGGCCTGGCATGGTCAGCCTAGCCAAATAATCTGATGCCTTAGCCTTCCATTCTAGCCAAATTAATTGATGGACATATAACAAAATCCCTCAAAGAGCTTGACAAAAAATACCAAGTCTCTGAGGGTTTCTCTTTTAGCTTACCAAGACACAAAGAGAAAAGAGAATGTCGCATAAATTTCTATTAAACACAAGCTTTCACGAGTTATTAAATAAACTTGATTTGGAACTGGCTGAAACAACACGCTTGGCAGGATGTCCTTACTGCGGTGGTCCTTTGCATCAAGCAGATTATCCACGCAGTCCTTTTGGCCTACCTGTGGGATTCCGAGCATACTATCAAGAGCGACACAGCTTTTGCTGCGGGCAGTGTCGCAAGCGTACGACTTCCCCATCGGTAAGATTTTTTGGTAGACGTTGGTTCCCGGCACCTCTATTAGTATTGATTTCAGCACTTAACCTGGGCGCAACACAACCACGTTGCACACAAATTCGAAAATTATTTGGAGTTGTGATCAGCCAAACCACTTGGAAACGCTGGCGTCGGTGGTGGCGTACATCTTTTACTCAATCACACTTTTGGCTACAAGCGAAAGGAGTTGTCCCCATATCGCATTTTAGTGGTCCGTTTCCACGAGAACTATTCTCTCTATTTATGGGATGTCTACAAGAACGGTTGGTCTTGTTATTACGGTTTGTGGCGCCACTGACAGCTGGTACTTTTCGCGCTGTCTGAGGGAGAGAGGCATTCACGCAGAGTATGCTTCTTTTTTTATTTTCAGTTCTGGATAAACTCAACATCATGTAAAAAAATCAGGAATTTTTATGAAAAACAAAGTACCCGATGTTGGCACTCGTCAAGACCGATGGGCTCGCTTTCGCTTCTCAATTATAGGCCCACTTCTGTCGGCACCTCCTGAGAGTGGCGAATTACAAGAAGCGTTAGCTGCTTTATCCAAAAAACAATGGCGGCACCCAATAACAGGAGAGGCTGCATATTTTGGGCTTTCTACTATTGAACGTTGGTTGTATCATGCGCGCAACAAACAAGATCCCGTGAATGCCTTGCGATCCAAGAAGCGCGAGGATGCAGGACGGTCACGACAAATATCGACTGCAATAAAACAGCTTATTCAACAGCAACACCGTCAGCATCCTAGCTGGAGCTATCGATTGCATGTCGATAATATCAATGTTCTTGTAAAGCAATCTTCCGAATTGGGTGTCATGCCCTCTTATAACACCATGCGCCGTTATATGAAATCAAATAGCCTTCACAAACAAAATCGTGTACGTAAAAGAAATACTTTGGGTGCTGAAATGGCGGCTGAACGTCTAGAAACCCGTGAGGTAAGAAGTTTTGAAATGGATCATGTTCATGCTCTCTGGCATCTCGATTTTCATCAGGGCTCCCTTAATATATTAGGGCGTGATGGGAAGTGGCATAAACCATTACTCTTGGCTATTTTAGATGATCGCTCTCGCATAATTTGCCATGCCCAATGGTACCTGGATGAAACTGCTGAGAGTTTAGTGCATGGGTTTATGCAGGCTTTACAAAAACGTGGTTTACCGCGTGCTCTGATGAGTGATAATGGCTCAGCAATGATATCTGCTGAATTTACAGAAGGATTAGAACGGATCGGCATTTTGCATCAGCCAACGCTACCGTATAGCCCTTATCAAAATGCAAAACAAGAAGTCTTTTGGGCACAGGTGGAAGGCAGGCTAATAGCCATGTTGGAAGGTGAGACGGAATTGAAATTGCCAATGCTCAATGAAGCAACGATTGCTTGGGTTGAGTTTGAGTATCATCGAAAACGCCATTCTGAAATTGCTTGTACACCATTAGAGAGATACTTAAAAGATCCCAATGTAGGACGGGTATGCCCAGATAGCATAATTCTGCGCCAGGCATTCTGCATTCAGATCCACCGTAAACAACGTCGTTCTGACGGTACATTCAGTTTGGAGGGTAAGCGCTTTGAAGTCCCTTCACAATATCGTCACCTTGAAATATTGAACATACGCTATGCACGCTGGGATCTGAGTAACATTTTGTTGATCGATCCTCACAGTCATCTTGTACTGTGCATGCTGTATCCTCAAGACAAATCTGAAAATTCATCAGGGATCCGACGTGCATTTGAAACGCAAGAGTCGCATTCGGTGACCACCAAAACAGAAATTGGCATAGCGCCACTTCTCAAAGATTTGATAGCACAATATGCCGCAACAGGGTTACCCCCTGTCTATTTACCTAAAGAGGGAGAATGATGATGAACAAAAACTTGTTTGCCCAATATGGCCTAAAATTTAATCCATTTACATCAGAAATACCCACAGAAGCTTTATACACGCATCCAGCATTGACCAATTTTTGTTGGCGTATTGAACATACCTTTATTCGTGAAGGAGGTTTTGCATTGATTAGCGGAGATCCGGGCACTGGGAAAAGTGTGGCACTAAGGATGCTGGCCGCACAGCTTGCGCAAGTTCGTGATGTACAGGTAGGAATTTTGAC
>CAZUUL010000117.1:0-3710 GCA_964623155.1 uncultured Gammaproteobacteria bacterium | reverse complement strand
GCTACTCCTCCCAAAAAAAGTGCTGCCAGGGTAACAAAACTGTTGCCCAAAAGAAAATGTTTTATAAACTTGTAGAGGATAAAACCTATGACCATGGCAGGAATAAAGGCAACGATGATTTTCTCCCCCACCTTTCGCTTGCGAATAAGCTTTTTTGCATATAAAAGAATGATAGCCAGGATGGCTCCTAGTTGAATAATGATTTCAAAGCTTTTAACAAACTCTGTCTGGGAAATTTGCAGTATTTTACTAGTCAATAGCAAATGGCCGGTAGAGGAGATGGGAAGGAATTCAGTAATCCCTTCAACCATGGCCAGGATGATCGCTTGCAGGTATGTCATGCAGAGAATTAATAGACAGCTACAGGAGTACCGATAGGCGCCCAATGGAAAAGAGCTTCTGAGTCAGGTATCTTCATATTTACACAGCCGTGACTCATAGGATGGCCAAAATTATTGTGCCAGTAGGTTCCGTGAAATGAATAACCTTTGTAAAAAAACATGACCCAGGGAACATTGGGTAAATTGTAGTAGCCGGCGCCACTGCCACCGCTCATGGTTTGGGATCGGACTTTACTATAAATTGCATAATTCCCTCGAGGTGTAACGTACCAGCTGCCAGAAGAGATAAGAAAATCAAAGACTTTGTTGGCGTTTTCAAAGGCATAGACCCGTTGGTTGGCCAAATCCACTTCGATGCGTTTATCGCCGACACTCTCGCCCAACACGGCACTGGCTTGCGAATCGGCTATAGAAGGTACGTTAATGGTTTTCCCTTCAAATATGGCTGTAGTCAGATTTGGGTTATAGGTATCGTGCATTGTCCGCGGGTCAGAGCCATTGGCGCAGCCGGCAGAAGCAGAGATTTTTGGCAGGAGAGCCGGCGAGAAAACGAGAAAGACCAACAATAATATGGGAAAAGAAAGCAGCGGCAGTAATCGGTGCATAGATTTATGCTAGACTAAAATAAATAAAAATGTCAATCCTCAAATTGCGGCTTTTATTTGCACTGTTTATCGTTTTTATCTCTTTGGGTATTCGTTTTTATCGATTCAGCGACCAATGGGATGTTTTTGGCGATGCGGGACGCGATCAGATTGTAGGCTGGGGAGCGGTAAGCTTGCACCAGCTACCGATGGTTGGTTCATTTAGTTCATCGGGTGCGTTTGTTTTTGGCCCGCTTTACTATTGGTTTATTGCTGCTTGCTACAAAATTTTTCCAGCCATTCCTGCTTCACCCCAGCTTTTTTTTAGGCTGCTGCTACTTTTACCAATTATCTTTCTCTGGAAAGCCGGCCAGATAGCAGGCGGACGGCGTCTGGCTGTCATCCTAGCTCTACTTATTGCTACCTCGCCTGCGACCGTTGAACGGACAACCAGTATGACTCATCACGCCCTAGTAACAGTCACGAGCACTTTATTTATGTGGTTGTTTTTTTTATACATTCGCTCCCAAGCGCAGATAACAACCCGGAAAAGACGATTATTGCTAGCGTTTGCGATGGGGATGGCCTTTGGTTTGGGCTTCAATATCCACTTTCAGGCGCTCAACTTGTGGCCTGTGTTTGTGGTATATCTTATCCTTAACCGTTTCGCAATCTGGAGAATTTGGCCGGAAATTGTTGCAATCGTTGTTGGATTCGTTTTGCCCAACCTTGCCTATTTTTGGTGGGATGCAACAGTCAATGGCTGGGCCAATCTGCGTAATTTTTTGGATTACCTTCTTATTGCCGGAGAAAGGCGCTACGTCCCAAATCGCTGGTTGAGCTATTTATTTAAATTTTGGCCAGAGCTGTGGTCATCGGTCATCGGCGGATTTTCCATCTTTGGTTATGCGCTACCGCTGCTTGTTGCCGCCACCTGGCTTTGGCAAGTCTGGAAAAAAAATCTCAATCGCTACATCTTCTGGCTGGGAATAATTTTTATCATCAATATTGTTGTGCTTCGTTACTATCGGGGAGAGGTTTTTTTGGGCTATTTTCTAATTTTTCATCCCTTTATTCTGATTTTTTCCGCTTGGGCGATTGCCTTGTGGTACAGCATAAGCCGGATAGGAACACTAATTTTTTTGGCAGCGATAGTTATTGTTAATCTTTGGATGGGATGGCAAATTCTTGAACAAGATGTAAACAGAGGGCAGGTTGATCAGGCACAGGCGACTGTTAAAAAGCTAAGCAGCTTGTTTCCCAATAGGACTTTTACTCCCTATATCTACGGTGATAGTCCCGAAGATCGGACCTACGGTATGATCATTATGCTTGCCCATGAGGGATTGCTTAGTGAAAATGGCAAACCTATTGGCGTGTGTAAACTGGATTGTCCCCCGGAATATTTACTTTTGCTTACTCAAGATTATCGCGAACAACTGGCTTTTGTCGATTTGGAAGGCCTTGATCTTGAGGCGATCAACCGCGCCAATGCTAGCCGGATTCCGCCCTGGCCGCCCTGGCAGAAGCTGACAATCCAAACCGTATATGATGATGTCGCCCTGTGGTGGGAAAAGAAACCGTTAACATCATCATTCTCACTGAAAAAATATCTTCTGGGAACGTTGGGTTTTCATCAGTAGTTTGGTGATTTGAGAAAAAAACCTGACAAAGGGGTTTTAAGTGATTCAACTATCAGATTAAAAATTGTCAGCGCTGGCCGGTATTGGTCAAGCACTAAAATTATCCCAAAAAAAATCAGGAAAACTCCGGCAGCCACTGACATGCGGTGAAAAAGTTGGCGCTGCTGCTGGAGGTTGCAGGCAATGGCGGGGAAAAATAAGCCGGCAAGCAAAAAGGGGAGCGTTAAACCCAGGGAAAAGATAAACAGCAGGGAAGCTCCCCAAGCAACAGTCTTACCCTCTCCTGCCATAAGGAGTATCGGCGAAAGCAGTGGGCCGATGCACGGTATCCAGGAAAGAGCCGAAGAAACTCCGGTAACCAGGGCGGTAAGATAACCCATGTGACTTAGGCGTTTTTGAATTTTCCAGGCAAAATCATACTGGAAAGCGTCAGTCTTCCAGACGCCGATCTGGATAAATCCCAAAAAAATTAAAAATAGGCCGCTTAATCGCAAAAAAATATTGAAATACTGGTTAAACAGTTGACCCACGATTGACCCGGTTGCGCCAAGCAAGGTAAAAATCAAGGTGAAACCAAGCGTAAAAAAAATGCTGGAGATAAACACGCGCCTCCGGATGCGGGAGAAATCCAGGCCGTAGAGCTCGGAAAAGGTAAAGCCGGTAATGGTTGAAAAATATGAAGGAAAAAGTGGCACAAGACAGGGAGCAAAAAATGAAATCAGTCCGGCAGAAAAAGCAGCTAAAATAGATTGCGGAGCAAGCACAGTGACGATAGTATACTATAGATATTATAGCTATGACACCTGGGGAATTTCTTCTAATGTGAGATGCTTTATAGTCTCAAGATGACGTTGGTATCGATTTCGTCTCTGAACCTTTCGCTGACCGAGTTCCTCCTGAAATCTTGCGTGCAATAACTGTATGCCGTAAAATTCGTTCGCCAGGATTGTTGTCCGAGACAATACAGGAAAGTTTAGTAGAATATAGAATTCAAATGCAAAGATTTAAGATGATTGCCTCCATTTACCTTTTATTGGTAAAAGGAGGGGAAATTCTTCTCTTAAGAAGATGTAACACCGGTTACGGAGATGGTAAATACAGCTTGCCGGCTGGGCACGTGGAGGAGGATGAACCATTAACAG
>CAZUUL010000116.1:268-3724 GCA_964623155.1 uncultured Gammaproteobacteria bacterium | reverse complement strand
CGGCAAAACACGAGAGTTTTCTTCCGGAGGAAAATCTCCGGTAGTCTCCAATCTCAGCGGTGATAAGTAAAGCCGAGAAAAAGGAAATCCCGGGAACAGTCATCAAGAGTTTGGTGTCCTCATCCATTGTCGCTTGCCGTTCAATCTTTTCTTCAAATACAGCGATTTGCTTGGTGAACGATTCGGCCAAACTCATACAGCTGTTAATTTCCTCCCGGTAAATATCCCGGAGAGAAAACGTGGAGATTGTTCGTTTCGCCAATGGCCCCAGAATGTTAGCGGTTGGTATCCGCTCTCCGACTTTGAAAAGTACTGAACGAATTCTGGTTTTGAGTTGGGAACGGAGTCTGACTAGCGTCATCCGATAGCGCACCAACTCCCGGATGTCTCTCACTTCTTTGGGAGCCAGATAGCTTTCAGCGATAAAGTCAGTTCGTAGTAAATCAGCCAGGATTCTGGAATCCAGCGTATCAGTTTTGATTTTGGCACTCGCTATAGCTCTGGTTTTACTCGGATTGGCCAGTTTCACCTCAATCGGTAAATCTCCTGTCCATTCGACAAATGCGGCCCAGTTGTTGGTGGCTTCCAAAACTACCTGGCTTTGAGTTGGCAGAGCAGAAAAATATGAACGAATATCGTTCTTTACATTGACAATTCTGTCTTTGGAGAGGATGTCTCCCTCCTTGTTCATCCGGGTTGCGATGGCATACCGGGTGTGATAATCTACTCCTATATATTCCATAAGAGCCTCACCTCCTTTCTGTAGTTGAGATACTACGAGTATCTCATGAGTGAGGCTTCTTGATGGTATCAAAAAATAGCGGAGGTGCGGCGGGTGGGGGCGCCGCGCCGGAGCAAGCGAGCCGAGCGGAGCGAGGCGAGCTAACACATTGAAGTTCGACATTTTCGATAAACGGTCACCACCCCTTGACTCTCAAGCACAGGTTTCTCGAAGATGCCCGAGGTGCTCCCCTGTACAACCTGATTTTGAACTTGATTCTGAGCACCCAGATCTCCTGGTAGGAACAGCGCTCCAAACAGAACTACGACTACCATTATCGCTAACTTTCTCATTTTTTTATCCCCCTCCTTGTGTAGTTGGTGTACTTGAGCTAATATTAGGGCACAATGCATAAGTACAAACGCCTCATCGCCGTTTCCCTCATAGGGATGCTCGTTGTGGTGGTTATTGCCGTGCTAAGGTTAGCCTCTCGGGACGAAACTATGCCATGTCAATCTCCAGCCATGATGGCTTCCCGACAGCCTTGTGATTTGAACTGTGATGGAGTCTGTGACCGGCGTGATTACGATATAGAGACCCGCAACCTGGGAGGTTGTTTTCTATTGCAACCTAAGGAGAACTGTCCTAGCTAATACACTTCGGAGGTGTATTTGCACCGCCAGGACTCTCCACTTCCATTTAGCCTGTCAATAAAGCATCTGCAATTTGAGGGCAATTTTTATCTGGCAGAGGCAATGCAATAATTTTTAGTTTTTCACCTCAAGTAATTCGACACTAGATTCACGATTAATCTTTAATCCTTCTCTATTGTAACTGTAGGAGGAATCGGCACTATAGTTTTTCCCTGCATGTATAAAGTAGACACGGGCTCTCCCTAGTTCTAAATCTAAAGGATTTAAACTTACAAATGTTACCTTGCTTGAGTAACTTGGAGGTAGATAGTAAGCAAGATTCTCACGCATTTCTTTCGCAAATGCCCTTTCTTCCCAGAGCGTATTCGTTGTCTCTTGAAGATTGTTTAGTTCTCCTTTGATTTCAATAGCGTTCTCCCAACGGAGGTCTCTAACTTTCTCATAAAGCCCCCAAATGTTTATCGTAAACACCAGCCAGGAGAATACTAAAAGGCCAGAAAGAATAACTAGTGCTTGATGTGGTTGAGGATTATGATATAAACGAGCCGTGCCGCTGCAGATTCTCTTGACCTACCGACCTCTCCATTGAAAAGACTTACGATACTATTTATAGAAAAGAAAAGGCAAAATAAAATGAGAAGGAGAGTTTCAAATTTTTTCCGATTGCTGCTAGAAAAAAATTTCATATTACCACAAAATATTACCTTCTAAATCAATCCCTTTTTCTGGTGGAATTAGTTAGTTGGGGAAAAGTCTTTCCATCTATTTTGATAACTAAATCCTCGTCGTCTGTTTCTTGAGGAGAGATTTGTCTTTTGCCTTTTGCTCTAGCACTTATGGCGATAAGATGAAGTGAGGAAAAGACCAAATGCATACCATGAGTCTAACACAGCCTTTTTGAAAAGGGCAAATACGGTTAAACAGAGTGTGAGACCTGCAACCTGGGAGGTTGTTTTCTATTATTGTGTATCTTATCAATAGCTTTCTACTCCACCTTCACCAACCGCTTCTTTTCCTCAAAAATAAATATGATTCTTTCTTCGAAGATAGCGTGGGCCAGAGAATGAAGCCGAAAATGATGTTCATGGCGATTTCACTGTGACCTTTGCTTGAACTTCAGTCAGTTTTGAACCCCATGGCCATTTCATAAATAAAGTTTAAGGCATACGGTCCCTCATCTTTTTGGTCTGTTGGCACATTCACGCGTTTCATTCTGGTTGTATTTTAACACAAATTTTGTTTAATCGTTTAAACGATTAAACAGCATTATTATCCCCATCTTTTTCTCGATCTTCACCTGTAACGCCTCAACAAGGACCTGTCGGTATAACTAAAATTCTATTATTTTGGCTAATCACACTTGCTTTCCACTTTCCTACAATGCCGAAACGCTTCCGGATTGCAACTGGTATAGTAATTCTGCCATTTTTAACTGGAATAACTTTAAATAATGATAGTTTCTTCATGGTGATCAAGATGTATCAAAAAACAATGTAACAATGTAGCAATCTAACAATATAACAATCTTAGCACTCCGAGTGGCCGCAGCTGTAGCATTTGGCACAGCCTTCCTCATAGGCCATGCTCGCCTGGCCGCATTCAGGGCAAAGGTCCAAACCGTGTTGATAGGGAAGCTGGCTCTGGACAGCCAAAGATGCCGGACTAATGGTCGAGGACGAAACAACCGCTTCCCGCGTCAAAGCAAGTACTTCCCCGTTGCTCCCATTTGCTCCGTGATGATCCCTGGATTCAGCGGTCTCGCCGTTGCGCACCGGAAAAGATAGGTGTTTGGCAATGGCTTTAGCTATAGCATCAGGCAGACTCCGTACCCGGTTTTGCCCAAACCCCAGGTGTCTTGAACCACCAATACCAATTAATTCATTAAAAATAAGTTTCATCCTTTCCCTGCCAGAGAGAGGTGATGCCATCCGCAGATTGAGGGAAACAATTCGCCCCAGGGCCTCGGCCATGGCTGCCACATCCGAACCTGCTTTGCCGATATTGATAAACATTTCCAACGGTTCATTGCCAGCCATGGTGTTAAGGGTCACGTAGGCAATTCCGACCGGCGTCTCAATCTGA
>CAZUUL010000116.1:0-258 GCA_964623155.1 uncultured Gammaproteobacteria bacterium | reverse complement strand
TAGGTGTGACCGGCAAGTACCATCGGCCGGGGAGCTTTTTTGATCACTTCCTCTTTTGCTTCGCCACTGGTTACGGCCGTTTCTTTTTTCTCTGAAATTCTACTAAGTACTCCGGCACGCGATCCGTCGCGCATGTAAGTAACGCCTTTAAGCTCCATGTCATAAGCTGCCATATAGAGGGTTTTTACATCTTCAAGAGTGTGGGTTGAGGGGGCATTGACAGTCTTGGAAATTGAGGAATCGATAAACTTTTGCGCG
>CAZUUL010000115.1:0-3775 GCA_964623155.1 uncultured Gammaproteobacteria bacterium | reverse complement strand
CTTTAATCCTTCGACAAGCTCAGGACAAGTTAGCTTCCGTAAGTTAAATTCTCCGCAGCTCGGCTAGCGAAAGAGTGTCCAGAGCTTGCTCTGGGGTTCATACCTTTGATTTATTTGAATAATTAAATAATTTTAACTAGCGAAAATCAAATAAAAAGGTTCGTTTTGGGCAAACCTTTTTGTCTGATTTCCAGTGATGGGCTTTATGCTACACTTAATTTATGGTCATTGAAATTGATCAATCTGGTCGTGTCGAATACACAAGTCATAAAACGATTATTGGTGATTCTCTGGGTAACATCGTCGGTTTGTCCACAAAAGACAAACGAACTCTTCAAAAACTTTACCGTGAAGCAGATAAACCAAGAGTATTTGTCACTGAACTCTTTTCGGCACTTGTTGCTCTTCTCATCAAGAAATCTTGGAATCCTACTAGAATGTATATGATCGATACAGAATACCCAGGAAAATCAGAAACAATAAAAAGTTCAATCATTAAAATCTCCCACAAACTTGGCATTTCCCTAGAAGCTCATCAATTATCCTTTGGTGGGGTTGGTAAAACATCAAAAGCCCACGAATCAGCTCACAGACGATTTGCAGGAAAAACTAGAGATAAATTAGTTGAGTTAGGAGCAGTGTTACGGCTTCTTTTGCCATAAAAAAGGATCGAGTGTTTGTGAGTATTTAAGTGCCGACTGGTTACGGCAGTTCGATACCCAACCCGATCCACTCTTTTTTATACTCTAAATTTATTATTTTGTCAAGGTGCAATTATCTAGGTAGCGTCGTTTGGTAACCTTTGTCCTCTAAACAAAAGCGGTAGAACCATTGGTCGGTTTCGGTCACGCGGTTAACCCCGCTATCAACAGTTTTGGTTGCACTTTTGGCACAGCCATCAACTGCCCAATATTTAAGCATGGTATCGGCCTGGGAGAAAACAAGATAGATGGTCACAGCAGTTAAAAGAAGACCAGCAATTTGAACTACAGGTAATGTTCTCATAGTCAAGGGGCAGATGGTTTGGGGCAGGGTTTCGACTAAAAGTGCTTGGATTTTAGCACGTACCTCTCGCTTTTGTCAAGACTATGGGGTGTTTATGAAATGTTAGTTATAGTCATTGCTATAATGGTGTTCAAGTTATGTCTATTAAAAAGGAGGCAGCGGTTATCGGCGGTACCTGGACGTTTTCTCAAATTGAACGGCCAGCAATAGCACTGACTCAAGTAACTGCAACAATAAAGCTTCATGAATATTTATCTCACAATCCAGATCTTGTACCTGCCATAGGACTTGTTTATATTGCCATGATGGCTCTTGGCGCGGCTATTGATACTTATGCGTTGCATCATAATATCAGTATTCATCACACGACTAATATAGCCAAATCTATGACCAAGCGGATAGGGTGGTTGCAAGATCATCCATTGGCGCAAGACATTGCTGCTGTGGCTGCTGCCAATGTTTGGGGGATCGGGCCTGCAAAAAGCACAGATCCCTCTGTATACTGGATGGCTTGGAAAATGAATGAAGGTGACAGTCTGGCTTTTCCTGCAAAACTAGGTGTTGAGGCATGTTATTTGGTTTCGGGGATGATAAAAAATGTCGGCTTTGAAAAATTAAGCCGGACAGAAATTTTTACTAGGTTTACCAAGAGCCAAGGCTTGAGGTGACATTTGCAAGAAAGTTTTTTTGAGACGACTTGTGTCGGCAGACAAGGCAGACTAGGTGTGCTGAGATCGGGCGCGAGTTTTATCCCGTAAAGCGCTTCGCGCTAACGGGACTTTAGTGTCGGGACCAGGATTTGAACCTGGGTAGCCCTTTCGGGCGACAGTTTTACAGACTGTTGCGATTGTCCACTCCGCCATCCCGACTCCCCCGTTAATCTCGAGCCAAGCGAGAGATTTTACTGGGTCCACTCCCTAGAACGTTCGATGTTCCGGGACCTCAGCACCCACTTTAATTATATCATCTTCTCCCTTGACCTTTGAGCTTGTGTATCGCTATAGTAGAAAGTGATGGAACTTCTGCTGTCCTCACCGGTACCGGTGATTGCGGCCATCATTTTTCTGCCCGTGGTGATCGGGGTTTTTATCTATGAACTCCGCAACGAAAGGAAAAAACATGAACCGCCCAAAGCTAATTTTGTGCCACCTGTTGTCACGCTTGTTTCGAAGCCTGAACCGGTAACGCCGACTAAACCTGCCCCGGTGAATGTCAACTCCATTGCGCCTTCAGCTAAAAAAAGCAAAAAGAAAATCGCGGCCTTGATGGTCATGCTTTTTCTTGTTGCTGGGGTTTTTTCAACTGTCTATGTGCTTGGCCAGGACCAGCGTTTATTTAATTTTGCTCAAACTCAACCAGGACCCAGCCCTAGTCTGACAAGCGTGCAGCCAACACCCACCAGGTCAGCAAGCGCTGGCTTTTTGACCTCCTCGCCCAGCATCCCACCAGTGACGCAAACCCCGATTAAATCTGGGCCAACCCCTACTGCTCGGCCGAGCTCGCCCACTCCGACCCAAAAACCCGTTCAAAAACTGCCTGACACCGGCGGAGCAAGTATTTCGGCAACGCCCATTGTTCAGCCAAAAACGCCGCAGGCAGGAGGAGTTGGTCTGACTTTACTAGCCATATTTAGCGGAATTATCCTGGTTGGTCTAAGCGCCTTTGCCTTTATCTTGTGAGGTTCGACTCCGGGAGTCGGGGATTGTTGCAAAGGTCTATTTATACAATCTATTTTGAACTTACTTGATCTAGATCACCTTAAACAGCCTGAGGAAGATAAAAAATAGGGCGAGACCGATAAGGACCTGGAGAAAAGGGAGAAACAAAGTCCCAAGCATGGCTAAAAGAAAAGCGATAAAAACCCAGGAATCATGAGTCGGAAGAATAGTAGCTTTGGCAAGCAACAGAAGGATAAACAGGCTTAAAACATATTCCTGCCTGAAATATACGAGTTCATAGCCCCAGCGCATACCCAAGATAATCAAAATTGCCGCCAGAACAATGAAGCCATCACGCTTGTCAATATAGAAAGGACCGATATAAAAACTCATAATCCTCCTGTTAACCCTACCCAACATGGATTAAACTGCAAACTACTACCACAGCTATTCGAGATTTTGCCAAAAGCAACAGCTTTTGCCGTGCTGTCCATGAGTACCCCCCGATGCGGCGGGCTGTTCATCCAGGCGGAAAATGCCGCTTGCGCACTCCCTTGGCCAGCGGCAATTACCTCAGCAATTGCCCAGTGATAGCTAGCTGCATTGGCAAAATCCCACGGCGACCTGCCGTCCGGACCAAAATGGCTGAAATAATGCTGGTCATGCATATCTTGGGCGTGGTTTTGCGCGGCCGCGGCCAATCTTGCATCAAAGCGCAGCGAAGCAACAGGAGGCTGCTGGCGGGCGCGTTCGTTATTCACCAAACTTACCAATTCACTGATTTCAGCCGTAGGTGGATTATCTGGGTGTGCTTGGGTGGGTGAGGGAATCGGCTGATTGGTGGGCGCGGGTGATTGCGTAGCTGGAAGAGGTTGAGAGGTCGGCTGCGGAAAAGTCCCCGGGCCTTGGGTTGGGTGCAAAACCGATGTGGGAAAAGGCGAACTTCCTAAATCTTGAGTAGGAAGAGGTGAGCTAGGCGGTAATGACGATCCAGATTGAGGAGTCAGGGGAGGAGTGAAAGAATTTAACAACGGAGGTGGAATAAAAGCTATGGGGGCAGAAGGGTTTTTGAAAGCATTGCCAATTCGGGAAGGAAGCGAGACGATTGCGCT
>CAZUUL010000114.1:0-3777 GCA_964623155.1 uncultured Gammaproteobacteria bacterium | reverse complement strand
CTTAACCGCGCCAAATACTATCTATACAAGGGGGTGAATCTTGCGAGACTTTAGATCAAGCAGGTACTTTGTGTTTGAGATAATCATCATAAATCTCGTCACGACGGAGTTTACTCGTGATCCCTATAGAATACTTACCAAAATTGATAGAAAGTTTCTTTTTTTTCTTATTGACAGGTTTAATCTCTTTCTCTGCCATTTTACGAATGAAACCACTAAAAGTCGTACGCTGCTTTACAGCTCGGAGTTTCATCTCTTGCAAAAGAGTATCTGGCAACGAGATGGTTGTGCGTGCTAGTTGCATAATACATACATACTATCATACTTACATATCTATGTCAAGCGGATAATTTTAGCCGCAGTGTCGTTTTCAATAAAATGTTTATCCGTCGTCGTCACAATCGTCTGCTGTTTGCCGACAACATCCATGACCATCTTCCGATGTTCAGGGTCTAATTCCGAAAAAATATCATCCAAAAGCAGAATCGGCTTCTCGCCGGTTTTCTCCTCAATAAAGGTAAGTTCTGTCATTTTAAGCCACAACACCGCCAACCGCTGCTCCCCCCGACTGCCAAAAACATGGAGATCCCTCCCGTTTTCTGCACTACCCCTCCTCTCCCTCTTATCCCCCTTCAACGTGACAACAAAATCATCCCTATGCGGCCCAACCAACGTAGCCCCAGCCGCTATTTCCTCTTTTTCGTACTGTGCAAGACGAGCTTGAGAGATAATACTGTGGTCGTAAACAATCTCCAGTCTTTGCCCATCGATATCTTTTTTCTGTTGATTGATAAAAGCGATAAATTCCTCCCGTTTAGTGGTTATGTATGTGCCGTTCCGAATCAGCAGCTGATCCCAAAATAGCAGTTCTTGACGATTCGCCTCCCTCTCTTGAAGTCTTTCTAAGATGCGGTTGCGGCTGCGCAGCCCCCGTTCGTAGGAGCCAAGCGAACGATGGTACTCGCGATCAATTTGTAAAAGAACTCCATCCAGATAGCGACGGCGTTTACCAGGCGAGCCAGTAATAAGTTCAATATCTTGCGGCCAAAATAAAACTGCCCGCAAGTTCCCGGCAAAATCAAGACTGCGTTTTGACACCCCGTTGACCAGGTATTTTTTCAGCGGCGCTTGCCGCCCCTGTACCTCTCCAGTAGTAACAACAATTTCTAATTCACATTCCTCATAAACATTAATCTCAACTTTTGACTTTATCCTAGCCATCTCTTCCCCATAATGAATCATTTCTCTATCTTTTTCTGCCCGAAAACTTTTTCCCGTTGCCAAAAGGTAGATGGCCTCAAGCAAATTGGTTTTGCCACTGGCATTGGGCCCGATTATCAAGGTAAGTGAAGGTGAAAAATTAAATTGATTTTTTTTATAATTGCGAAAATTTAAAAGGCTAAGCTTTGTTAAAGTCATACTAGGCGAAATGGATTATACGGTATGCTTTAAAAAAATCTCAATCTCTGTAAGTTGAAATTTAAAGTTTAAAATGTCATACTCTACTTCAAAAGCTTACTACGGTGAAAAGGAAAATGGCATCGGTGTATGTGGTTTAGCATAGGAAACACTCTTTAAGTGTAATTATGGCAAATTTAACTGAAACTTGTCCACAACCGTTTGATATCGAACCCACTTGCTACAGTTTCGATCCAGAAGCTGCGCTTAAGCATCCTAGAGGCATACTAAAAATTGTATTTCCCGAGAGAACCATTGGAGACATTGAAGGTATGATAAAATCAGCTGTGGCCTTTGTAATTCCTTCAAAAGTTGATCCGAATAAATATTTATATGGTCTTCGTAGCCCTGACTCAAGAGAGTTTCCTAATGCATGGGGGCTTCCATCAACTGGTCTCTTAATTGAGAGTTTTAGAGGTTTGGTAAATGCGGAGGGGAAAATAAATACACAAGAGATTAATGCTGCTATTTCTAAAATGTTAGAAAGTAAAGGTCAAATTACTTCAGAAACTCTTATCCCTCAAGATATTATAGGTTGGACTGGCCGCTTGCGTGGACCAAATAGTGGATTTGCAACCGACTATTATCTTCTTATGGTTGACGTCCGTACACAGCCTATCGATCCTGATAGTGTTGCTCGTTTTACTGACCGTTATACAGAATTTGCGTGGTTGTCTCCTCAAGAACACATGAAGATGGTGGAGCAAACTCCTAGTAAAGCCTGTGGGGCTTGTTCCGCTTTAGTATACGATTACTCAAAAAAATCCACTTAATTAATTCCTTTAAATAAAATATGTTTAATTTATAAATATGGGACGCATTAAAGAAAAATCACAGTCAGGATTACCACCACCAATAAATTCAGAGACAGATAACGGTGACATGCAGGCTGTTACTAAAGCCTGGCAAATAAATGCAAAAAAATATGCAAAAGAAGTTCAAAACCCTGAATCTGCTGGAGCTAGACTTAGGGAAGAAGTACTCTATCCTGTTTTGTTTAGTATGATTGGCGATGTTAGAGATAAAAAGGTTTTAGATGCTGGTTGTGGTCCAGGAGTTGTGGCCTGCATGTTACAAAGACAAGGAGCTGATATTTATGGAGTGGATGTTGTTCAAGACTTTTTAGATCAAACACAAAAAAGTTGGTTAGCTTGCAATTATCCGGGCAATGAGGAGATAGCAAGCGCTAAAAGGAAAGATGTAGAACGAAGATTTGAATACTCAGATATAACTGAGTGTATTAGGTTTAATGATGAGACTTTTGATATTGTTGTTAGTAACCTTGTCTTAATGTGGGTTCCAGATATTAAAAAACCCGCCCAAGAATTTTTCAGAGTTCTTAAACTTGGAGGAAAAGCTGTTGTTGCGATTCTCCATCCTATGACATCTAATGCCTTTACTAACCAAGAAAACCCAAAAAACCCAATAATGGTTTTAGATAAATCTTCTACGAATGGTGTCCATGATCGAATGATAAACCATGTCTCTGGTCCTTTTCCTTTTTTCCAAAGACCGACAGCAGACTATGTCCGAGCTTTTTATAATGCGGGTTTTATTGTTAAACCTTTTGAAGAAGTAGTCGCTCCAGAAGATTACCCCGACTATTCAAGACATGTTTTCCCTGAGTTTATGATCTTTGAATTCCAAAAACCTCCAGAAGCATTATCTGTTGAAAATAATGGGGAAACTATTTATAGCTTTCCTCGAACCAACCAACCAAAACAACTAGCAGGAGCGTAAAATGACTTATCAAGGAAAAGAAAAGCCTCATGAAGGAAACCCAAGAAATGTAGTTGTTATGCTTATTCATAATGATAAAGGAGAAACACTTTTTATAAAAAGGTCTCAAAAAGTTAAATATTTACCAGGAGTCTGGGCTTTACCTTCAGGACATATTGAAGAAGGTGAAAGTTACATCGATACAGCAAAAAGAGAAACTCGCGAGGAACTGGGAGTTGAGGTTGAAACAGTAGATTTGCTTGAAACAATTGAAAAACCACAAGGTGAAGCTATTAGTGTACAACTTATTGATATTCCGGTAAGTCAGTATAAAGGTACTCCTCATTCAATAAGTGATGAAATCGAAATATTAACTTGGATGAGAATGGAGGATTTTTTTAATACTTTTACTGATGAACAAATCGGTTCAACTTTACAATATTTAAGACCACGATTCCAAAAACCATTAACCCCAGAGCAAGCTCTGGACTCTCTTTCGCAGCAAGTTGTGGGGAACTAACCCCTAAAAAGAGATTATTAAACTTACTCTAATCCCGCAACTTTTCTTGACTAGAATGTAAAAAAGAGGCATAGTATCAA